>JANOYI010000187.1:0-2313 GCA_031428795.1 Ilumatobacteraceae bacterium
CGTCCCACTCATGAGCGGCCGGGCGGATGACGCCTTCTGCGAAGTCGTGCACCCACTTCTGGAGTTGCAGTTGATCTTCATTCAGTGCGAAGTCGGCCATGGGAGTCACCTTGCTGGTCGTTGGGCTCGAGGGGGCAGAAACGGTAAGTTACTGACGGGTAACACTACCGACCGGTAACCCCCTTGTCTACTTACTCCTCAGCTCTTTTGCGGACAGCCTCCTGTGCCAGAGTGACCCTGGGGAATCTTCCGAGGGGGAACGATGAAGCGCACTCTTTCCGCGACGCTGAGCGTCGCGCTGCTACTGGCTGCCTGCAGCGACGACGGCACGTCGACCAGCGACACCACGACTTCAAGTGCGCCGGCCGTGGCCACCACCACGGCCGTGGCCACGCCTGACACCGACACGACCGACACGACCATCGAAGCCGCGCCCGAGCCCACCGACGCCTCCCCCGAGACCGTCGCCGAGGTCGAGGCCGCGCTGGCGGCAGGCCCAGCTGGCTGCGACCCACTCGACACCAAGCACTGCCTGCTGCCGTTCCCCAGCAACGCCTACACCCAGCCCGACACGGCCACGGACACTGGCCTGCGCGTCGCCATGCCGGACGGCGCGCTCGCCTCCAACGCATCCGGCGTGGCCATCGATCTCTCCGAGTGGAACCGCAACGACGGGTTCAGCCCCAACACTCCACTGCTCGCCTTTCTCCCCGACCTCGATGCCACCGCCTCGAACCTTCCGACGTGGACCGACATCGGGGCCTCGCTCGCGGATGACTCGACCGTGGTGCTGATCGACATCGACACCGGCGAGCGAGTGCCACTGTGGGCGGAGATCGATGCTCACGCCGTCAGTGAAGACGACCGACTCCTCACCATTCGACCCGCGATCGTCTTACCAGAAGGCCACACGTTCGCGGTCGCCCTGCGTGGTACGAAGACAACGACAGGCGACATCCAGCCTTCGACCAGCTTCGTGGTCTACCGCGACAACCTGGTCACCACGATCGACGAAATCGAAGCCCGTCGCCCAGAGATGGAAGCTGGATTCGGCGCACTCGCCGAGGCTGGCGTGTCGCGCAGCGAGCTGCAACTCGCATGGACATTCACAGTCGCCAGTACTCGCAGTATCAGCGGGCGCATGCTGCACATTCGCGACGACGCACTCGCCGCGCTCGGCGACGCGGCACCGGCCTACACGATCACCACGGTCACCCCGAATAGCGATGACAACATCGCCCTGCAAATCGAGGGCACCTACACCGTCCCCAATTACCTGACCGGCGACGGCTCACCGGGCAATAGCTACTACTACTCGAGCAACACCATCGACTCACTTCCCCAGCAGAACGGCACCATCGAATCGCCGTTCGTGTGCAACATCAGCGTGGCCACGATGAACGGCACCGAGCCCGGCCACCTGGTCCAGTACGGCCACGGTCTGTTGGGCGCCCACACCGAGATCAACGCCGGCAATGTGCGAGCGATGAGCAACGAACACAACGTGGTCCACTGCGCCACCAAGTGGGCCGGCATGAGCGAGGACGACATTGGTAACGCTGTCGTGACGCTCGGCGACTTCAGCAACTTCGACTCAATGGCCGATCGCCTCCAGCAGGGCGTGCTCAACCAAATCTTCCTCGGTCGCCTGATGACGCGCGCTGGTGGCCTGGGCGACGACCCGAACTTTCAGCGTGCCGACGGCACACCGCTGATCGACACCGACCACCTCGACTACGACGGCAACAGCCAGGGCGCCATCATGGGCGCCATGCTGGCAGCGGTATCGCCAGACATCGAGCGCGCTGTGCTGGGTGTCACCGGCATGAACTACAGCCTGCTGTTGCCCCGCTCTGTCGACTTCGACACCTACGAAGCCATCTTCAAGCCGGCCTACCCCAACGACCTCGACCGTGTGATGATCCTGAGCGTCACGCAGATGCTGTGGGACCGCGGCGAAGGCGCTGGCTACGTGCAACACCTGACCGACAACCCGTACCCCGGGACCCAGCCGAAGACGGTTCTGTTGCACGTGGCGTTCGGCGACCATCAGGTCAGCGAACTTTCAGCGCTAGTGGAGGCGCGCGCCATCGGCGCCACTATCCACCAGCCGGTCGCCATCGACGGCCGCTGGCAGGAGAAGGAAGCCGGCTGGGGTCTGGAGCCCACCGTCTACCCGTCGAAGGGTTCCGCCATCGTCATCTGGGACTCGGGCATGGAACCGATTCCGTTCAACAACGTTGTGCCACGCGAGGGCGACGACCCGCACGAGGACCCGCGAGCCGACGCCGACGTCCGCGAGCAAAAGGCCCG
>JANOYI010000188.1:0-13996 GCA_031428795.1 Ilumatobacteraceae bacterium
GGCTGTGAATCACGGTGCCGTGCTCGTCGAGCACGACCACGGCGCGGGCCAGCAGGCCAGCCAACTTGCCATCAGCGAGGGTGACACCGAACGCAGTGCCGAAGTCGCTGCGGAAGGTGCTGGCGGTGACCACGTTGGAGAGACCTTCGGCGCCGCAGAAGCGACCCTGAGCGAACGGCAGGTCGGCGCTGACACACACCACGACGGTGTTGTCGAGGCTGGACGCCTTCTCGTTGAACGTACGCACGCTTGTGGCGCACGTGGGCGTATCGACGCTGGGGAAGATGTTGAGAATGACACGCTGACCGGCGTAGTTGTCGGCGGTGACTTCCGACAGATCGCCCTTGGTGATCGCGAACGAGGGGGTGGGGGAGCCGACCGTGGGAAGGTCGCCAACGGTGTTGACGGGGTTGCCGCCAAGTGCAGTTTCAGCCATGGGCAGGTTTCTACCACGACTTCGAGCGCGCGCCAATATGGCGTGAGCAGGGCGAACGTCTCGAGCCGCCAGCAGTGGTAGTCCCTGCGTATCAAGACTTTCAGCCGCGCCGGAGCGCCGGCCTGCACGAGCGGAGCCGCCTATTGGCGCGCGCTCTTATGTGAACTGCCTGTCACCGACCACGGAAGTTCCGCGCGTTGACGAGGACAACCAGCAGAATCGAGCCGCCGATGATCCAGAACTGGTACTGGTCGACCCACTCCAGCACCGAGCGAAGTTCCTCATCGAAGAACTTCGCCAACCACCACATGAGGGCGAAACGGCCTGCCAGACCAATGGCCAGCAACGGTGCCAACCGCTTCCAACTGGTTCGAGCGGCACCAGTGAGCACCCACACAATGTTGCTGCCGACGAAGAACGGAACCACGAACAACTCGGCCCTTGCGAATGCGCCCTCGAACTTGCCGACCTGCTCCTGCGGCATGCCCAGGTAGCGCCAGAACCAGCGAAGTGCTTTGTCGCCATAGGCGCGCCCCAGGAAGTGGCACACAACTGCGGCGGCGGTGAGCCGAAGCGCGGCGATGAGAGCCCAGTTCCACATTTCGATTCCGCTGGCGACCGTGGCGACGAGATATCGGTTGCGGGAGGACATCATCAGCAGCAGCGCCGGCCGCTCGTCGCCCGGCTCCGTCCACGCAGCCCACGAGGCAGAAGCAATCTGGCTGCAGATCACCAGCGCGACAAAAGCAACCAGCCAGATCCGTGCTGACCGTGGCGGCGGCGGAGCTTCCGGAATGATCTCGGTGTTTTCGTCGTCGGTCACGTGGGCGTACCCTACGCGCCGCCGCCGCCCGCTCCACGGCAGACGGCCCGACTGCCGCAGAAATAGCGGGTCGGCGGCCCTACAGTCGGCCGCTGGCGATGACGCGCTGGAGGAAGTCGGCGGTCTCGGGCCGGTCGGGCAACGTGAACAACTTCGCCGGGGGAGCGGCCTCCAGAATCACCCCGTCCTTGAGGAAGCACACCAAGTCACTGATCTCACGCGCGAACCCCATCTCGTGCGTGGCGATGATCATCGTCATGCCCTGTCCGCGCATGTCGCGAATTACATTGAGCACCTCACCTACCAGTACCGGGTCGAGCGCTGCAGTGACTTCGTCGAGCAGCATCAGTTCCGGTTGCATTGCCAGGGCGCGCACGATCGCGACTCGTTGTTGTTGCCCGCCTGATAGCTGGTCCGGATACGCGTCGGCGCGGTCGGCGAGACCGAAGCGGCCGAGTAACTCCATCGCCGAGTCGGCGGCATGCGCCTTTGGTTGGCGCAGCACCTTGGTGGGGCCGAGGGTGATGTTGTGCAGCACGTTCATGTGCGGGAACAGGTTGTAGCTCTGGAAGACCATGCCGATGCGACGGCGCACTGGGTCGGGGTCGAGGCCGGGTTCGCTGATGTCGACACCGTCGAGAAGAATCGACCCGTCGTCGATCGGCTCGAGCAGGTTGATACAGCGCAGCAGCGTGCTCTTGCCCGAGCCGCTGGCGCCGATGAGGCAGACGACGTCGTGTGTGCCCACCTGCAGCGAGACGTCGTCGAGCACGAGCTTGCTGCCGAACGACTTGCGCACGTTGCGAATCTCGATCTTCGCCAGCGCGCTCATACGACCTGTGATCCGCCCGTACGACGTCGCTGACGGTTGGAGTACCAATCGACCAGGCGGGTCTCAGGGATGGTGAGTGCGAGGAAAATGACTGCGGCGGCGACCAAGGGAGTGAAGTTGCCGGTGAGGTCCTTGATGGATGTCGCACGGCGGAAGACTTCGATGATGCCCAAGACGCTGAGGAGTGCGACATCCTTCTGCAACGACAGCAAGTCGTTCATCAGTGGGGGCACGACTCGCCGAGCTGCCTGCGGAAGGACCACGTGCCGCAGTGTTTGCGAGTGGGAGAGCCCAAGTGAACGGGCCCCAGCGCGCTGGCTTTCATGAACGCCCTCGATGCCGGACCGGAACACCTCTGCGACGTATGCGGAGTAGGCGAGGATCAATGCGATCGGCCCCCAGAGGTATGGCGAGGTCCAGTTGCCGCCCAAACCGAGGAAGTGAAATTCGCCCTCCAGTAAGCCCAGCTTTGGGATGCCGAAACCGACGAGGTAGATGGTGAGGATGATGGGCACTCCGCGGAAGAAGTCGGTGTACACCGCTGCAAATGCGCGCAGCGGGAACAACGCCGGGTTGCGCGTATTGCGGCACAGCGCAATCACCAGACCCCACATCAGGATGAAGGGAGCGGTCTGTAAGAACAACTTCACGTCGACCCACAGGTACCCGAGAATCTCTGGAAAGTCTTCCTTGAACCTCTCCGCGTTGAAGAAGATCGTCTTCACTTTTGGCCAGCCACTGGAGCCGGTGATCAGCCAGGCAAGGCCGCCGAATGTGGCCACCGTCGAAACGACGGCGATGGTGATGGCTCTGCGTCGCTGACGGCGGAGCCAGACCTCGCGACGCGTCGGCGTGCCCGGGACGCGAGAGGGCGCCGACACGTTGCCGGCGCCCTCGTCGTTCGTCATAGGTCTGACTCTAGAGTCGTGAACTCCTCGGCTCAGCTGTTCAGTCCTTGGACAGCGTCGGAGCTTCGCTCCACTCGCCCATCCACGTCTCGGTGATGGTGGCCAATTGACCCGAAGCGATCAAGGCGGCGAGTGCCAGGTTGGTGCACTCGGTCAGCGGGTTGTCCTTGCTGAGCAGCAGACCCCACTGGTCGCCGGCACCGCCTGCATCGATCGGGAACTGGCCGAAGACCTTGGTTCCCTCGATCTCGACGGCTGAGATGTAGAGGCCGGTCGGCAGATCGGTGATGATGGCGTCGATCTGATCGTTGTCGAGGGCGGTCTTCGCGTCGGCGTTGCTGTTGAAGGCAAACGGTTCGGCATCGGGCTGGATGACGTCGAGGATGAACTGCAGGCTGGTGGTGCCTGCGGCAGCTCCGAGGCGCAGCGTCTTGAGGTCGCTGAGCTTGGTGACATCCTTGCCCGGGCCATCTGCGTAGCCGAGCACGGCCTGGTTGGCGGTGTAGTACGGGTCGCTGAACGACACGACTTCCTTGCGCTCATCGTTGATGGTGAACTGCTGCAGGTTGAAGTCGTTGCTGCTGTCACTGCCGGCAACGGCCGTGTCGAACGATGTGCGCACCCACTTCACTGCGTCGCCTTCGAAGCCGAGCTCCTTCGCCACTGCTAGTGCAACGGCGCTCTCGAAGCCTTCGCCGGACTCGGGTGCATCGTCGAGCACGTAGGGCGGGAATGCCGGATCGCCTGTGGCGATCGTCAGCGAGCCAGCCTCCAGCGTCTTGCCGTCGGCGCAGGCGGCTGCCTCGCCACCGGTGGCGGGGGCCGTCGTCGTTTCGGCTGCTGCGACGGTTGTCTCGGCTGTGGTCGTGTCGCTGCTGGTCGTTTCGTCGTCGCCGCAGGCGGCGAGCAACAAGCCGGCGATGGCGGCGGCCGCGAGGATCTGTCGTTTCATTGGTGGGGCTCCTTGTTTCACGCAGTTGTTCACACTGGTGGGACGAGGATACCAGGGCGGACTAATTGTTGACCGGCTAGGTCAACAATAGCTGCCGGACTTTGTGTCAAGTCGGGGGCTGCGACCCCAGGTCATGGTCAAGGTCCGACAGGGTGTACGTAAAACGGAGAGAGCTGGTTGACAGTGAGACGGAAAGTGTCTTACTGTCTCACTATGCCGTCGCCGCAGACCTCCGTCGAGATGCGCGTCATCGCCGCGGCCAAGACGTGCTGCGAGCGGTGGGGAATCGAGAAGGTCACCATCGACGACATCGCCTGTGAGGCGGGTGTCTCTCGAGCCACTCTCTACCGGCTGTTCCCGGGCGGCAAGGACGTGCTCTTCGAGGCACTGCGTGTGAGTGAGTTGGAAGACTTCTTCGTTCGCCTCACTGCGCAGGTCGCTGGGGCGGTCGACCTCGAAGATCTTCTGGTGCGTGCCGTGGTCGCAGCCACTCACGAATTACGCGACGACCAGCACCTGGCCATCATGATGGCATCCGAGCCGGGCGACACGCTGGCGCAGCTCACGGTGGAGGGACTCCCACGCATCATGCGGGTGGCGACCATCTTCCTCGTGCCAATGGTCGATCCGTACTTGCCTCGCCGCGAGTCTGCCCGGTTGGTCGAGCTGCTTTCGCGGCTCGTCATCAGCTACTTCCTTGCACCTTCCGACCACGTCGATCTCGGCGACGCCGGCTCGGCGCGCCTCTTCATCGGCACGTTCATCCTTCCTGCCTTCATGGCATCCATCACCGATTAAAGGACCTCTCATGACCGTCACGCACAACGACAACGAAACGATCATCGGCCGTGCCGAGATCAACGACATCGACGCAATTCTCGCCGTCCCGCTGGTCGACTCGAACGAGATCGAGCACATCGTCAAGAACAACGCCGACTCCATCTTCACGTGGGACTACTCGTTGCAGCGGCCTGCACTCCGCAAGCTCTACGAGAAGGCCAAGACGGGTCAATGGAATGCCAGCACCGACCTCGACTGGTCGATCGATGTCGACGTGGAGAAGTCAGTCCTCGAAGACCAGGCGCTCATCGGCACCGGTGTCGACGCCAGCATGTACATCGGTACGCCGGTGCAGAAGTGGGGCGACAAGGAGTGGTTGGAGTTCGGTGTTCAGAGCCGCAACTGGAGCCTCAGCCAGTTCATGCATGGTGAACAGGGCGCGCTGATCTGTACCGCCAAGATCGTCGAGACAGTGCCATGGTACGACGCCAAGCTCTATGCCAGCACGCAGGTTGTTGACGAGGCCCGCCACGTCGAGGTCTTTGCCCGCTACCTGGAAGAGAAGCTGGGCGGCGAGTTCCAGGTGAACGCCCACCTGCGGATGCTGCTCGACGACATCGTGAACGACAGCCGATGGGACATGACCTACCTCGGTATGCAGGTGATGGTGGAGGGTCTGGCGCTTGCTGCCTTCGGTTTCATGCACCAGTTCACCAATGAGCCGTTGTTGAAGAAGTTGTTGCGCTACGTGATGAGCGACGAGGCCCGCCATGTGGCCTTCGGAGTGCTCAGCTTGAAAGAGTGCTACGACGAGATGAGCGATGCCGAAATGAAGGACCGACAGGAGTTCGCCTTCGAGGCAGCCATTCGAATGCGCGATCGTTTCATGCAGCAGGAAGTGTGGGAGCGCATGGGCGTCAACGTCCGCGAGGTCATCCCGTTGGTGTTGGCTGACCCCACCCGCGCAGTGTTCCAGAGCATGTTGTTCAGCAAGATCGTTCCCAACTGCAAGAAGCTGGGCTTACTCGATCGCAACGACAAGTGGCTGCGCCACCGCTTCGAGGAGATGGGTGTCATCCAGTTCGAGGACTGGGCCGACACCGGCGAAGAGTTCACCGCGTTCGAGCTCACCGATGCCGACAAGGCAGGGGCCGTCGCCGGCCAATAACCGACGGCGATATCGGCCAGTATTCGCAGATCCTTTTCGACCTCGGGTTCGAGGAGCAGCATGTCCGCCTCCAGGTGTATCCGCACGTCTTGCCCAGCAGTCGCGCTGTGGTGCAATGGGTCCGCGGGACAACGTTGACGCGCTTCCAAAAGCGCCTCTCGCCGAAGGTGTTCGAAGAGTTCGTCGCCGACTACGAGGTTGCGTTGATTGCGGCGGTCGGGGACCGGACGCCGTTCTTCTTCCCGTTCCGGCGTATTCTGATGTGGGCCAGACTGCCCGAGTAGCTCGGTGCAGGTGCTCGGCACAGACGTGCCAGCGAGTGGTGAAAGGTGAAACGAATATGCGTACAGGTGTGAGGCGTAGCGGCGACCACGATGTGTCGATGGAACTCCAAGAAGCTCTCATCCCCGCTCAAGGCATCGGCCACGCCGACAAAGGCGGTTTCTGATGGCCCGCTTCGGTCGCGTACTTTCCGCAATGGTCACGCCGTTCGACGACAACGGCGCGCTGGACCTTGATGAGGCGCAGCGTCTGGCCCGTTGGTTGCAAGACAACGGCCATGACGGTCTTGTGATCGCGGGCACGACGGGTGAGTCCCCGGTGCTCTCTGACGACGAGAAGCTGAGCCTGTTCGCCGCCGTCATCGAGGCTGTCACCATTCCCGTCATAGCGGGATCCGGTACCAACGACACTGCGCACTCGGTGCACCTCACCAAGGAGGCAACAGCGCTGGGTGCCGCCGGCATTCTTGCGCTCTGCCCGTACTACAACCGGCCATCACAGGCGGGCATCGAAGCGCACATCCGTGCGATGGCCGCGTGCACGCCGCTGCCGCAAATGGTCTACGACATTCCCGTACGCACCGGCCGCAAGATTGCCACTGCAACGCTGCTGCGCCTCTTCGAGGTACCGAACATCGTCGCGGTGAAGGATGCTGCCGGCAACCCCGGCGAGACTGCTGTGCTCATTGCGAACGCGCCGGATGGCGTCGAGGTCTACAGCGGCGATGATGGGCTGACGCTGCCATTGCTCGCCAGCGGCATCGTCGGCGTCGTCGGCGTGGCCACACACTGGACTGCCCCTGACCACCAGGAAATGTTCGACCTGTGGGAGAAGGGCGACACGGTCGGCGCCCGCCTCGTCAACGCTCGACTGCTGGAGAGCTTCGGGTTCGAGACCGGCGACGATGCCCCGAACCCGATTCCGACGAAGGCGATGATGCGCCACCTCGGTTTCAAGGTCGGCCAGGCGCGTTTGCCGATGGGCCCTGCGCCCGAATTCGTGGAGACGCGAGCACCCCAAGTGTGGGCGAACCTGCAAAGGTGGCGCGATGCGTTCCCCCAACGTCCCGTTTCCTGATCACTCGAAGGTCGAATAATGCCTCAGCCGGTTCGTGTTGTCTTCCTCGGCGGTCTCGGCGAGATCGGCCGCAACTGCATGGCCATCGAGCAGACCGTCGACGATGGCACCAAGGGTGGCAACCGTCGCATTCTGCTCATCGATTGCGGGCTGATGTTCCCCGACGCCGACATGCACGGCATCGACCTGGTGCTGCCCGACTTCACCTACCTTCGTGAGAACGCCGACCGGATCGAAGCGGTGGTCGCCACTCACGGGCACGAAGACCACGTGGGTGCATTGCAGTACCTGCTACGCGAGCTGAGTTTCCCGATTTACGGCTCGGCCGTAGCGCTCGGCCTTGCCCGCAACCGCATCGAGGAGGCGGGCCTTCTCGGCCGCACCAAGCTGATCCCGGTGAAGGACGGCGAGCGACTGATGATCGGCCCGTTCGATGTCGAGTTCATCCCAGTCACCCACTCGGTGCCGCACGCGCACGCCATTGCGGTTCACACGCCCCAGGGCGTGGTGTTGCATTCAGGCGACTTCAAGATCGACCTCACGCCGGTGGACGGCCGGCGCACCGACCTCGCTCGTTTGGGTCAGATTGCCGCCACCGAAGGAATTCGGCTGTTGATGTCAGACAGCACCAACGCCGAGGAGCATGGGCACTCGCCCAGCGAGTCCGGCGTCGGCGCAGTGCTGCGCTCGGTATTCGCAGCGCAGAAGGGCCGGCGCATCATCACGGCCAGCTTCGCCAGCCATCTTCACCGCATTCAGCAGATCGCCGATGCGGCAATCGACAGTGGTCGAGTGGTGGCCACTCTTGGTCTGAGCATGAAGAAGAACATTCGCATGGGTCGCGACCTCGGTGTCATTCACATTCCCGACGCCTCGTTGGTGGATATCGACGACATCGGGAAGTATCCACCGGGACAGGTGTGCATCATCTCCACCGGGTCGCAGGGCGAGCCGATGTCCGCGTTGGCGCTGCTCGCGCGTGGTGAGAGCAAGTGGGTGAAGGCCGGCGACCACGACACGGTCATCTTGTCCAGCCACGCGATCCCGGGTAACGAGGGCAACGTCAACCGGGTCATCGACGACCTCCTGCGCGCGGGCGTCGAGGTGGTGCACAGCGGCATCGCCGACGTGCACGCAACGGGCCATGCGCAGGCCGACGAGCTGAAGACCTACATGTCGCTCACGCAGCCCGAATGGATGGTGCCGATTCACGGCGAATACCGCCATATGGTCGCCAACGCCAAGCTGGCAGTGCTGATGGGCGTCGACAGGGAGCATGTGCTCGTGTGCGAGGACGGCGATGTGTTGGAGCTCAGCGACAGCGGCCTGGCCAAGGTGGGGCGAGTACCCGCCGGCTATCTCTACGTGGATGGCATCGTTGGCGACGTCGGCCAGGGTGTTCTGCGTGACCGCAAGGTGCTGGCCGAGGAGGGCGTCGTCGTGGTCATCGTCACCGTCGATATCGGTACCGGCAAGGTGCTGACAGGGCCAGAGATCATCACCCGCGGCTGGGTCTACGCCCCGGAGGCGGAAGACCTGCTCGACGAGGCGTGCGACCGCGTCGCTACGGTGGTGGAGCAATCGTTGGCCAATGGTGTGCGCGACGTGGAGTCGTTGGAACGCGACGTGCGCCGGGCTGCCGGCAAGTTCGTCGCAGAGCGAACCAAGCGCCGCCCGATGATCGTCCCCGTCGTGATGGAGACCTAGGAATTCATTCGTATGGCGTTGTGTCGAATGGCAATGGTCGCAATGTTGGTGGTGCTCGGGGCTTGCTCCGACGACTCTGACGGCTCGTCGGACACGGTGGCCTCAACGACGTCGGTGCTGTTGCCGTCCGCCGACGAGTTGCCGATCCTGGATCAGATCGGCCCCGCCATTGCTGCGCTCGAGGCGCAGCTGGGTACCCCCCAGGAATACTTCGAGATCAACGCGACGGCGCGACTGATCAACCTGTTCGTGGCGCTCAACAACGGGGCGGTCGCACAGCCGTGGTTGTATCTCGAAGGCACGCTCAGCTCGACCGAAGGAGTGCCCGCTGATGGCGGCACGTTTCCCTCCTCGGCGGTGGACTTCGACCCTGAAGTGATCCTGTCCACAGTGCTCACCGAGCTACCTGGAATCTCGATCGAGAGCTTCTACATCCATGGCGACGGTCAGGGAAACATCCTGTACGGCGTGCTTGCAATCTCCGACAAAGGCGGCGGGTTGGACGTGGTGTTGGGCGCCGACGGCTCGGTCAAGTCAGTCGACCCAGTCAACTGATGCCCGCACTGTCGCGCGCCCCCTTGGTACCGTGACAGCAATGGCTCATTGGGGTCCGTCGAATCAGCGCTCGAAATCGTCCGTGTCAGCACGTGGCGGTGCAACGCGCTCGGGTACTGGTTCCAACTCGAAATCCGGTGCCAAAGCGGCGCCGCAGGGTGCCTCGCGCCGCGATCAAGCCTCGGCAGAGATGCGCGAGGCCGTGTCCGGTCGCGAAGATGAGTTCATCGGAATTGGGTTCATCGTTGTCGGTGTGCTGCTGGGCCTGGGTATTTACTTCAATCTGGCAGGTCCACTGGGCCGGGGCATCGAGACCTTGATTGGTTGGTTCACCGGGCTGGGCCGCTACATCGTTCCGGTTGCGCTGGTCGCCATCGGCGTCGCGTTGGTTCGCAAGGGCCGCAGCGGCAGTCGCTTCCGTCTCGGTATCGGCTGGGGTTTGGCATCGCTTTCAATCCTCGGGTTGCTGCATGTGGTGCGTGGGCCCGAGAAGATCATGAGCGACTTCGACACACTTGGTCGCTCCGGCGGGTGGCTCGGCGCGCTCGTCGGCGAGCCGCTGCGCAGCCTGGCTGGCGACGCGGGTGCCATTGTCATCCTGTCCGCTGTGTTCCTCGGCGCTGTCCTGTTGTTGACGGGCGGTTCGCTGAAAACGGCGTCGGGGCAAACCGCCCATGGCGTTGCCGCCATTGCTGTCCCCATCGGGCGCAAGGTCAAGCAGATGTTCGGCGACATCGCGACGTTGAAGAGCGACCGCCAGGTTGCCGGCGAGGGCACCAGCGAGCTGCCGGCGCCGCAGCTGTACAACTTCGCCGATGACGACGAGTGGTCCGACGACGCGAGCAAGCCGAAACGGGCGCGCTCCCCGAGGGGTGTGCCCGAGCTGCCAGCTGGCCCGGGTGAGCAGGAAGTGCTCGATCTCGGCCCCGGCGCACAGGCCGGGCAGTGGTCGTTGCCGCCGCTCAGCTACCTCCCACGCAGCGCCGCGCAGACCATCAACAAGGCCGAGGTCGAAGCTCGCGGTCGCACGCTCGTCGAGTCACTGGCTTCGCATGGCGTCGACACCAAGCTCGTCGGCCAGACGGTCGGCCCCACCGTGACCCGCTACGAGCTTGAGCTTGGCGCTGGCGTCAAGGTCGCTCGTATCACCAGCTTGAACCGCGACATTGCGTACGCAATGGCCGCAACCGACGTGCGTATTTTGGCACCCATTCCCGGCCGCTCGGCCATTGGCGTGGAAGTGCCGAACCACACTCGTCAGCTCGTCAGCCTTGGCGACATCATGACTGCCTCGGAAGCGAAGACAGCCAGCCACCCGCTGGATGTGGCGATTGGTAAAGACATCGCCGGCCGCGCTGTCTTCCTCAACCTGTCCACCACGCCGCACATGCTCATCGCAGGCACCACCGGCGCAGGTAAGTCCAGCGGCATCAACAGCATCCTCACTTCGCTGCTCATGCGAACCACGCCCGAGCAGGTTCGCCTCATCCTCATCGACCCCAAGCAGGTCGAGATGGGTCAGTACAACCGGTTGCCGCACCTTCTCACCCAGCCGGTGACGAATCCGAAGAAGGCTGCCAACGCGCTCAGTTGGGCGTGCAAGGAGATGGACCGTCGTTACGACGTGCTGTCCGAGGTGGGCTTCCGCGATATCACCGGTTACAACGCGGCGTACGACCGTGGCGAGCTGGCCGCCGATCTGCACCGCGACCCAGACACCCCGACGTCGTACGAGCGCATGCCGTACATCGTGGTCGTGGTCGACGAGCTCAATGACTTGATGATGGTCGCCGCTCGCGATGTGGAGGAGAGCATCACGCGCATTGCGCAGAAGGCTCGCGCCGTTGGCATCCATCTCATCGTTGCGACGCAGCGGCCTTCGGTCAACGTCATCACCGGCGTCATCAAGGCCAACATTCCTGCGCGTATGGCATACGCGGTCAACAGCCTCACCGACAGTCGGGTCATCCTCGACCAGCCGGGTGCCGAGAAGCTGGTCGGCAAGGGCGACTTGCTGCTGCTACCCGGCAACAGCAACGTCAGTCAGCGGATCCAGGGCTGCTTCGTCAGCGAGGAAGAAGTGCGCAAGGTGGTTGCGCACTGGCGCCGCCAGGCACCCGATGTCGTCTACACCCCAGGTGTGGAGGGCGACGAGAGCCAGGGCCAGATGGGTGGCGGCGACTTCGGTGGGAACGGAGCCGACGACGACGAAGACGAGATATTGATGCGTCAAGCGATGGAACTCGTCGTGCGCAGCCAACTGGGCAGCACGTCGATGCTGCAGCGCAAGTTGAAGGTCGGGTTCGCCCGTGCTGGTCGCATCATGGACCTGCTCGAGCAGCGCGGTGTGGTTGGCCCCAGCGAAGGCTCGAAGGCGCGCTCTGTGATGATGACGGTCGAAGAGTTCGAGTTGCTGCAGGAAGCCCAACGCAACCGCTAACGGTTCGGTCAACCGTCCGTGTCATCGCCAGCGTCTGTCGTCTGGCACACTGCCGCGATGAGCGAATACACAGAGATCACATCCGGCCTGCTCTTTCCCGAAGGGCCGATCGCGATGCCGGACGGCAGCGTGATTCTGGTGGAGATGTTCGGCCCGCGCATCACGCGCGTGCAGCCCGATGGCACCAAGGAGACTGTGGCCGAGATTGTCGGCGGGCCCAACGGCGCGGCCATCGGCCCCGACGGTGCGCTCTACTTGTGCAACAACGGCGGGTGCTTCACTCCGGTCGACTTCGGTGGTTTGCTGTTCCCCGGTGCGTTCGACCCTGATCGGTACAGCGGCGGCCGAATCCAACGTGTTGACCTAGCCACCGGTGATGTCACCGACCTCTACACCGAGTGCGACGGGCGCCCGTTGCGTGCGCCTAACGACCTCGTTTTCGACGCGCATGGTGGCTTCTGGTTCACCGACCATGGCATTCGCGACCACGGGCGGCGTACCAGTGATCTCACCGGCATCTACTACGCCAGGGCCGATGGCAGTTTCATCAGCGAGCAGGTGTTCCCGGTGGAAGGTCCGAACGGCATCGGCCTGGCGCCCGACGGCAACACGGTCTACTGGGCGGAGACACACAGCGGGCGCGTGACCCGTCGGACGATTGAGTCGCCAGGTGTGCTGGCCCCGGCGGCCCCGTTCGATACTTCCACCTGTCTGGCCGGCCTGCCCGGTTACCAGTTGCTCGATTCGTTGGCGGTCGACGGCGCTGGCAACGTCTGCGTCGCCACGCTGATCAACGGCGGCGTCACGGTCATTTCGCCTGTCGATGGCAGCACGCAGCACATTGCCACCGGAGATCTGCTGACCACCAACATCTGTTTCGGCGACAACGACGGCAGCGGCGAATACCGCGATGCATACATCACGCTCAGCGGCACCGGCCGCCTGGTGCACATGCGGTGGCCGTCGAATGGTCTCCGGCTGAACTACCTCTAGCCAGCCTGAACTACCTCTAGCCTGTGTTCATGGCCCAGCGCTTCTACGTCGAGACATTGGGCTGCCCCAAGAACCAGGTAGATAGCGACAAGCTGATCGGCACCCTTCTGGCCGACGGGATGACCTCCACCGACGATCCGTCGAAGGCTGACCTGGTGGTCGTCAACACCTGCGCGTTCATCGACGAGGCGCGCAAGGAGAGCATCGACACGATCCTGGCTCTTGAAGACCAGCGCAAGGCTGGCGGCCGGCTAGTGGTCACGGGTTGCATGGCCGAGCGCTACGGCAGCGAACTGGCCGACGCACTGCCCGAGGTCGACCAGGTCGCCGGCTTCGGCGTTCCTGTCAACATTATGAAGAAGGACTCGGCGAAGAAGAGCATCGCTGTGTCGTCCGCGCCGATTCCGTTGCTCGATCTGCTGAACCTGCCGCGACCGAAGTCGTCCAGTCCGTGGGCGTACGTGAAGATCGCCGAGGGGTGCGACCGCAGCTGCGGGTTCTGCGCCATCCCGTCGTTCCGCGGCCCGCAGCGCAGCCGCGACATTGCCTCCATCCTCACCGAGGTCGAGCAGTTGGAAGTGCAGGAGATCGTGCTCGTTGCGCAGGACCTGGCCAGCTACGGCAAGGATCGGCCCGACGAGTTGGGGGCGGGCTCCATCGTTCCGCTCGTGCGTGCAGTCAGCGCGAAGGCCGCCTGGACCCGGCTCCTTTATTTGTATCCCAGCGACCTCAGCGACGACTTGATCGACGCGATCTGCGACACCGGCGTGCCGTACTTCGACCTGTCGCTGCAGCACGTCAGCAAGCCGCTGCTGCGCCGCATGCGCCGGTGGGGTGATGGTCAGCGCTTCCTGCAGCGCATTGCCGACATTCGTGAGCGCGAGCCGCAGGCGGCGTTCCGTAGCAACTTCATCGTTGGCTACCCGGGCGAGACCGAGGAGGACCACGACCAGCTGTTGTCGTTCGTGGAGGAAGCGCAGCTCGATTGGTGCGGCTTCTTCGCGTACAGCCCCGAAGAGGGCACGTACGCAATGAACCTCGAC
>JANOYI010000189.1:0-5021 GCA_031428795.1 Ilumatobacteraceae bacterium
GAGCAGCGGGTCGTTGGTCTGCGATGCAACCAGCAGTGGCCCGGCCGCCAGGCCAATACCGTCGCCAATGTTGCTGACCCACGACGAGGCCAACAGCCACCGAAAACTGCGCCCCAACCGCGCCGGAGCGATGGACTCGACAACACGACTCACTTCGCCGCCGCCTCGGCGAGTGCGTCGGAGACCGCCAACATGTCGCGCCCGAACGGTTGTAAACCAAGCTGAGTTCCTAGAAGCCCAGTGGAGACGCGCTCGACCACGCCCCATTCCCACGTGGCGACTGGATCGAGCCCGCATCGATCCGCCAGCCAGTGCGCCCGATTCCAACTGGCGCCGACTACCGAGTCGGCCGCGAGCAACTCGTCAGCGTCCTCACGCATGATGATCCCAAGGTCGTATTCGGGCTCCGCGATCAGGCCGTCTGGATCGATCAGCTTGAAGCTGTCGCCAGCCTGTAGGACGTTCCATTCGTGCACATCGCCATGGACCAGCACCGCACGTTGTTCGTCGTGGGCGGCGATACGTCGACGAGCGCACTCCACAGCGTGTGTGACTGCCAGCTCAGAGCACGGCCGCCCGATCTCTGGCCACAATGCAGTGATGCTGTCGATCAGCCACTGGCCCTTCTCTGCGCCAGTCTGCAGACCGGTGTTTGCCGCCGGCCGCCAGAAGGCCAATGCAGTTGCGCACAGGATCTCGTGGCGCTCGCCGATCGGCAAGGCGAGATCGTGCAGCGACGACCCGAGGCGTTCCAGTAACAGCGCCCGGCGCTCCGGGTCGGCGCGCAGCAACGCAGCACATCCGTCGCCGTTGGCGAGCTGCAGCACCGTGATCTCGCCGTTCTCCATGGCGTCCGGCCGGGGAATCAGCAGCTTGAGCACGGCTTGGCTGCCATCCTCCATGGTCGCGGCAGCCACGAATGCCTCGGTGCCGTCGGCGAAGCCGTGGTCGGCGGTGAAGCCCCACTCGGCCGACAAGCTGTCCACCAACGACGGCAAATCGTGCAGCCAGCCGGTTGCGCCAGCCACCTTCGCCTTGTTGCGGAGAATGTCGGACGGCTCGATCAGCACACGCGGACCGTACTCGGCTCAGACAGCGCGGTGGCGGGCGACTTCGAACGTGGCCAGCGCAGCGGCGGCGCTGACGTACAGCGAGCTCAACCGACCCAGCATGGGGATGCTGACGATCATGTCGCAGCGCTCACGCACGAGGCGCGAGAGCCCCGCACCCTCGGCACCCAACACCAGGCAGATGCCTTCGACGGCGAGGTCACCGATCTCGAACAGCGTCTTGTCAGCGGCGTCATCGAGTCCGACCACCCAGATGCCAGCTTCCTTGATGCGAGCCAGCGCGGCGGGCAAGCCACCAACCACCGCCATCGGCACGTGCTCGATGGCACCCGCCGCAGCCTTGGCCACAGTCGGCGTCACGTGCACGGCGCGGTGGCGGGGCAGTACGACACCCTGCACGCCGGCGCCGTCGCAACAGCGCAGGAGCGCACCCAGGTTGCCCGGGTCGGTCACTCCATCGACGGCCACGAGGAACGGCTGCTTGTTGCCCTTACGCACCAGCAGAGTGGTCAGCTCGGTTTCCTGCAGCGGTGCGGCGAAGGCCAGCACACCCTGCGGCGCTTCACTTCGGGCCTGGTCGTCCAACCGCTTGCGAGCCACCTTCGTGACCGTCACGCGCATGGTCGTGGCGATGTCGACGATGTCGCCGATCACTTCGTTCTGGTTGCCCTCGGCATCGAGCTCGACAGACACCCAGACTTCGTGCACGCGACGCTTGCCGGCCAGCAGTAGCTCGCGCACGGCCTGGCGGCCTTCGATCTGCTCGCCGCCCAACGGCTTGTCGACTGGACGATTGCGCTCGTCGCCGGGCACAGCGATCTTGCCGGTGCGGCCGGCGCCACGTGATGCGTACTGACGAGCGCCGGTGACGCCCCGATTGCTCTCGGTACGCGAGCCGCCCGAACGCTCCGGCCGTGCCGGCCGGCCACCTGCGGCGCCCTCAGGCTTGCCGCCGAACGACTTGCCACTGCCAGCGGACTTTGAACCACCTGCAGACTGCGCGCCGCCAGTGGACTTTCCACCTGACGACTTGGGACCGGCGGACTTGCCCCCGCCAGCCTTCCCAGCACCCGACGTACGCGCACCGCGCGGCCCGCCCTTGTTACCCACTGGTTTGCCTGGCTTCATCGATCTTGTCCCTGCGTTTGGATGACGGCCACCGCCCACACGGCGATGCCTTCCTGACGGCCGAGAGCGCCAAGGCCCTCTGCCCGGCGGCCCTTGACGGTGACGGGTGCACCTGCCGCTTCGCTGAGCCGCTGCTGCATCGTCGCCCTGTGTGGCGCCAGTTTCGGCGTCTCACAGACAACCGAACAGTCGACGTTACCGACCACGAACCCTGCTTCCTGCACGAGCGTGACCGCGTGGCGCAGCAACGCCAACGAATCGGCGCCCTTCCACTGCGGGTCCGTATCGGGAAAGTGCTCGCCAATGTCGCCCAAACCAGCGGCGCCGAGCAGCGCATCGGTGACCGCGTGGGCCACCGCATCGGCGTCACTATGACCGTGCAAACCACGCTCGCCCTCGAACGTCACGCCACCCAGGACCAGCGGTCGCGTGGGGTCGTCGCTGAAGCGATGAATGTCGAACCCTTGCCCGACTCGAATCATTGGCACGCTCATCGGGGACTCCTCCAAACTCTTCACCTCAACGACATGTCGCCGCGCCCACGCCAGGTCGTCGGGATCAGTGATCTTGCGATTGTTCGCGTCGCCTTCCACCACAACCACGCGTCCGCCGGCAGCTTCCACCAACGCGGCGTCATCCGTTGCCGCATCGCCAGCGAGGTAGGCGGCGCGCAACACCTCGGCACGGAACGCTTGCGGCGTTTGCACCGCCATCAGTTCGGCGCGGTTCGGCGTATGTACGACCAAACCGTCAGCGGCGACCTGCTTGATCGTGTCGGCCACCGTCACGCCGGGGATCGCCCCGTCGGCGCCAGCAGTTACGGCTGCGACGACACGGCCAAACACGTCGGATGAGGCGAACGGCCGCGCCCCGTCGTGCACGCAGACAACCGTCGCGCTGGTTGGCACTTGGGCAAGTCCAGCCCGGACGGACTCGCTACGGGTCGCCCCACCAGCGACGCCTCGCTCGCGAGCGACATCTGCGGCGGGCACCACGACCACGACACCATCGCTGGCGGCTCGGGCGGCGGCTACCGACCAGTCCAAAACCCGCTGCGAACCCAGCGTTTCGTACTGCTTGAGGCCCCCGAAACGTGCTCCGGAACCGCCAGCAACGACGATGGTCCACACCGATTCCAGCTGATTCGCGGATTCGGTCGACAGGTGCTGCGTGGACACCCCGGCGAGGGTAGTACCGTTCGGCTGACCATGGCTCACGAAGAACTGCTCGCCCGTACCGATTTCTTCGCCGACGCGCCTGCCGCGATCGTGCGCGACATGGCTGCCGCTGGCAGCGAAATGCATCTCATCCGCGGCGACGTGCTGTTCCGGGAGGGCGATCTCGCCGACTCGTTGTACCTCGTCGTCAGTGGTCGCATTGCGATTGCCATCGCGAATCCCATCGACCATCGCGAGACGGTCGTCGCGCTGATGGACGCTGGCGACCTGTTCGGCGAGATGAGCATGCTGGACGATGGCCCCCGCTCGGCGATGGCCCGTTCGCTGGAACCCTCCACGGTGTTCGCCATCCCATTCGACCCGGTGGTGAAGGCATTCCGTAGCGACCCACAGCTGCTGTGGGGCGTCACCCGTCTGCTGGCGCAGCGCCTGCGCGTGATGGACGAGGCTCTGGCAGACAGCGTGTTCCTCGACGTCACCGGTCGTACTGCCAAGCGCCTGCTCGAGCTCTCCGAAGGCAACGACGAGTTCGTGCTGCCGATCACGCAAGAAGAGCTGGCCGGGATGGTCGGGGCCTCACGCGAGCGGGTCAACAAGGCCATCGCCAGCTTCATCCGCCTCGGCTACATCGACCAGCACGAGCGCCGCTACACCATCCTCAAGCGCGACGCCATGGAGCTTCGCGCCCGCTAAGTGAATCTGGCCACTTTCGAGGGTTTCGACCGCGCCGTAGGGCGTGGAAACCCTCGAGATTCTTAGGCGTCGCGGCGGTTGACGAACCAGCTGCCGATGGCGGTGAGGGCCAGGGCGACAGCGCCGAAGTAGAAACCCGACTGCAGTCGCGACGGCCCGCCGTCGCCGAACTCGTCGACGATCGCCATGCGGATGCCCGCCTGGAACGGCATCCAACTGCCGATGTTGTCGTTGCCAGAGACGACGCCGAGCAGCGCACCGACCAAGCCCTCCGCGATCAGCGGCCATACGATCAGGATCGACACGGCCACCGGCGTACTGCGAGTGATGAGTCCGAGCCCATAGCCCGCAAACGACATCAGTCCGGTGAGCACCACGACGCCGATCATTGCCGGTACCGCGGTGGGCACGTCGGCGAGGTCGATATCCGTGCCCTGGCCGGTGGCAAGCGTGCTGCCCACAAACCAGCCGATCAGCACGACCACAGTTGCCAGCATCATTGTGGCCACCACCACGACCACGCCCTTGGCGAGGATGACATTCATGCGTTTGGGGGTCGCCGCGAACGTGGGGCGAATGGTGCCGAAGCCGAACTCGCTGGTGATCGATGCGGCAGCAATGACGCCGCAGAGCAACGCCGAGACCACGGTCGTACCCGTCAGGGTTGCCACGAGGTCGGAGGTCTTGAACCCGTCCTTGTCGCCCTCGAAGTAGGCCGTCAGAAGCGTCACCACCAGCGGGAAAGCGACAGCGATGATGGCCAACGCCCAGTTCATCCGGACGGTGCGGAGCTTGATCCACTCGGAGCGCAGAAGGTTGATCACGGCGTGCCGCCCGTCTGGCTGCCCAGCTGGACAGACGTGTATTCCTGTGCACCTGCGGTGGCCTTGAGGAAGGCGTCCTCCAGTGAGCCGGTCTGCGCCGACAACTCGTGCAGCACCAACTGCTGTTG
>JANOYI010000190.1:0-15894 GCA_031428795.1 Ilumatobacteraceae bacterium
GTTGCGGCGAGCACAGCCATCAGCCCAAGTGCCACCGCACCAAGTGCAACCTCTGGCATGCCGTACTTCGCAAAGAGGACGATGAACACGACGTGACCGATGAGGAAGGACGCCAACCCGAGCACGAAATTGTCGACGGCAGGCATCAGCGCGATGTCGCCCCACAGGCAGAACACGAGGGCGATCACCGCCGTGGCGACCTGGCCGGTGGGCGACTCGTTGGTGAGCGCAAGACCGATCACAAACATGGTGGTGAGCGGCTTCGCCCACGCTTCGATGCGGTCGGAATTGGTGGCACGCGACCACCAATTGGCGAGAGCGCACAGTGCAGTAGCAGTGAGAAGTGCGACCTGCATGATGGCGGGTTAGGGCCCGACAGTGGCGAGCACGGTGCAATCGTCGGTGATGGCAGAGGTCATGCCGGTGACCGTATCGCGAGCTGCGATGGCGAAGGCGCCCTGGTACTGAATGTCGGCCAGGAACTCCTGCTGTGCAGTGAGGCAACCGAGTGCCGCCCGTGCGGAGACCTCCGAGGGAGTTGGCGAAATGGTTTCGGCGCTGGCCGTGGTCTCGCTGGCCGCAGCGGTTGTGTCCGGTGAGCCAGCGACGGTGTCGGCCATTGTCGTGCTGGAGAGCGCCAGCAACTGCTCGGGTGTGTCGACGACCAGTGCGGTCTCCGCACTGGTCGCGATGGAGCCGATGGTCGATGCGCTTGCCCATGCAATGCTCTCGGCGGTCATCTGCGCCTCGGTTGCGGCCTCGTCCGCCGAGGCAACCTTCGCGCTGGTGTCCATGCTGGAACTCTCGGAGTCGTTGCCGGACAGGCCGCCTTTGGCAGCAACACCAATTGCACCAACCAGCAGCACTGCAGCGGCGACCGAGAGCACGGGGCGGGTCCAACGCCGATTCGAACTCAACGGAATGATCGCGGCGCCGGCTGCCGCCGGTTCGAACGCCGGTGCATCGAACTCGGCGAAGGCTGCGGCGAACGCGGCGTCACGAGTGCTCGACCCGACAGGGGCAACGTCGGCTAGTTGTGCCCGCACGGCCGTGAACGAGGCAACAAGTGCCTGAAGTTCAGGCGACGCTTCAACCTGCGCGCGCTCGGTCGGGCTGGCCACACCGTCGAGGTATGCGCTGGCCAACTCGTGCTGCGGGTTCAGTTCGTCGTTCAGATCGTGGTCGGTCATCGTGTCGTCATTCGTGCGTGTCGTCATTCGTGCGTGTCTCGCCGAGTGCAGAAGTTGGACGCTCCGACGCGCCCTGGTGGTTCCCATCGGCTCGGGAAATTGTGGAGGCCAGCATTCCGCGGCCGCGCGCGATTCGGCTCTTCACCGTTCCGACGGGCACGTCGAGGATGGCGGCAATCTCCGCGTAGTCAAGGTCGGCGACATCGCGCAAGACCACGGGCACCCTGAAATCTTCGGGCAGCGCCGCCAGGGCAGCATCGATTTGCTCCCGATCGCCCAGGTGCTCGATGCGCTCGCCGGCGGCGGGGTCGGCGTGGTCGTGGAAGTCATGATCGGTGTCGTGGTGATGATCGCGGCCAGCCACCAGCGGGCGGCGTCGGCGTCGGCGAAGTTCGTCGAGGCTGGCGTTGGTGGCAATGCGATACGCCCATGTGCCGAATGAGGCACGACCGTCGAAACGCGCGAGGCCGCGCACCATGGCGATCATCGCTTCTTGGGCGGCGTCCGCGGCGTCGGCTTCATTGCCGGTAATACGCCGACAGACGCTGAACACTCGGTCGTAGTGGCGTCGGAACAGTTGGTCGAGCGCACCACGATCGCCGCCCTGTGCTGCGCTGACCAGCGCAGCATCGTCCAACGGCACCGGCATCAGCTGAAGCTCAGTTCCTTGATGACGCCCCGATATGGGTTGTCGGTGCACGCGGAGTCGGCGCCAACCTCGTTGAACGACACCAACAGGTAGCGCGCCGGGCTAGCAACCGCGACCGACAATGTTGTCGCTTCCATACCGTTGAACGAATCGAGCGGCGTGCCCCAGCCCGCGAAGTTGGTCGGCACTTCGCCGTCGGGTGCGGCGAATACTTTGACTTGGTACGGGGCGCTGCCGAGCGCAACGGTGAAGGTGCCGGTGCCGTTGCTGCCAAGGTCGGCTACGACGCCAACGCCCTGCTTACCGCCGAGGAACTTCGATGCATAACACACGGTTGTCCACGCGGTGGTGAGGTCGTTGTCGAAGGCGTTGCCGACAAACTCGTCGCGTTCTTCTTGGTCGCCTTCGGGATCGAAGGTGCGCACCGACGTGATGGCCGCTGCGGTGGAGTTGCCTGCTGGTGCAGGGGTGGTGTCGGGCGCGAGCGTGATGGCGATGTCGAACCCGGATGCATCGTCGTTACTCATCGTCACCCACAAGACCAACCCGACGATGAACGCGATCAGAAGCAGGCCTCCGACTACCACCGTCGAGGGCGTGCTTGTCTGCTCGAACTTGCGATTGGGTTGTTGCCTCGGCCGGGCGGTCGCCGCCGGCGTCTTGTCGGCGCGTAGCGGAGCCCCAGCGGCGCGCCCCGGGCGCACCGGCTGATACCCGCTGACCGGCGTGGGGTTTCGGGTGTTGGTGACGGGTGACGCACGCCGCGCCGCCGGCCCAGTGCCGCTGGGCACTGTCGGCGTGGAGCCTGTCGTTCTTGGGGATCCGGTTCGTTGGGGCGTGCGCTGGGTAGGGGTCTGGCCGGTGCGGCTTCCGCTCGGAGGGGTGCCACGTGTGCCGGCGCGTGTGACATCGCCGGTGACATCGTTACGTGGCTGACCAGCAATGCGCTGAAGTTCATTGCGCACTTCGGCGCCAGTGGCGTACCGATCGTCGGGCTTACGCGAAAGCAATTTGTGGATCAGCGGGGCCAGTCCGTACGGCAGCGTCGGACGCAGACGGGTGAGGTCGGTTGGATCGCGATTCAGACGGGCCAGCGCCGTATCCGCGTCGGTCTCGCCGAGGAATGGCACCCGGCCAGCCAGGCATTCGTAGAGCACGAGACCCAGTGAGTACAGGTCGGCGCGACCATCCAGCTTGCGACCGCGAACTTGCTCGGGCGACAGGTACTTGGCGGTACCCATCATCACGTTGGGGCTGGTGAGGTCTTCTTCGGAGCTGCCCAAACCCTTGGCGATACCAAAGTCGGTGAGCAACACGCGCCCGTCGGGCGTGATGAGAATGTTGCCGGGCTTGATGTCGCGGTGGACAAGGTTTGCCTGGTGCGCGTAGTCCAGCGCGGAGGCCATGCAGGCACCGATGTGCATCGTCAGGTCGGGGCTGAGCCGCTTCTGTTCGTCGAGAAGTTGGCGGAGGCTCTTGCCGTTGACCAACTGCATCACCACCGCTTGGCGCTTCTCGCCGCCGATGGTGTCGTCGACTGCGTCGTAGACCGCAACGATGTTGGGATGGCTGAGCTGTGCGACCGCGATTGCCTCACGACGGAACCGTTCGGCCACCACCGGGTCGGCGGCGAGCGTGGGTTTCAGCAGCTTGACGGCCACCTGGCGAGTGAGCGACAGGTCGGTGCCCAGCCACACTTCGGCCATGCCTCCTTGCGCGAGCTTACGCTCCAGCCGATAGCGCTGGACGAGGATGGCGGGGGGCAGCGAGGTCGGGCTCGCGCCAGGAGAGGTGGGAGACATGTCCGCTCGTCGACGATAGTGGCGGGAGCCGCCAGTTACCGGGCAATGCGCTCGCTGAGTGCAGTTATCCAGCGACGCAGAACGCGATGCCGATCGTGCCTCGACCGGTGTGACTTCCCACGACGGGGCCAATCTCACCAACGACGATCTCGCCCGCGTAGTGCGGTCGCAACTGCTCGACGAATGCATCGACGTCGCTGCAGTCTGCGTTGAGCACCATCAGGTTCTCCACCGGGCCGGCTTCGACGAGTTTCTCGACGAGGAAAGCGAGCGCCTTACTACGCGTGCGTTGCTTGCCGCCTTCTTCGACTTTGCCGTCGCGTACTTCGATGATCGGCTTGATCGACAACACCGACGCGAGTAGTGCCTTGGCGCCGCCGATGCGGCCGCCCTTCTTCAGATTGTCCAGCGTGTCGAGCGCACCCCAGACCTTGGTGCGCGTGGCGAGGTCGCGGGCACGATCGACCACGGCCTGATGACTGGCACCGCCGGCAGCGAGCCGGGCGCAGTCCATGACGATTGCGCCGAGGCCAAGCGTGCATTGCTGGCTGTCGACGACCGTGACCGCGATCGAGTCGGCCACGCCGCGAGCGCCGAGTTCAGCGGACTGCATCGTCGCGCTGAGGGACGCGCTGAGGCTGATGGTGACCACGCTGGTCGCTCCGTCAGCGGCGAGGCCGCGGAAGGTCTCCTCGAACTGGCCGGGTGCAGGCGCAGCGGTCGATGGCAATTCTGGTGACGCGGCGCACTTGGCCCAAAATTCAGCCGGCGACAGGTCGACACGATCGACGTACTCCTGGCCGTCGATGCGGATGGTCAGGGGGACAATTTCGATCCCGAGTTCATCAGCGACGCTCTGAGGCAGGTCGCACGCGGAGTCGGTGACGATACGGACGCGTTTGGTGCTCACGAGGGCGGAAGGGTACTCGTTGCAGCGTCGGGTGACAGCGCCGCCTCCGCTGGTTCCTCAATAGCCTGACCAACCGGGTGTCGGGCCGCCGCGATGGCGGCAGCACGATTCCGGCGATTTTGACGCACGTGGCGCACCCACCACGTCAGCACCACGAGCAGGAAGGCACCGGTGAACAGGTTGCCGAGCCCGCTGAGGGCAGTGACCTTGGCGGTCAGTTGTACGGGCGAATCAAGGATGTCGCCAGAGGGGGTGAGTACGGTGAGCGTCACCGGGAAAGTGCCGTTGGTGCGAGCTTCGATGACAATGTCGACTGGAGCGTACGACTGCGGTGGAATCACCGCTGACACGTCGTCCTGCGGGGGCAGTTTGGAGCTGCTGATATGCACTCGTACTGCCAGCGGCACGTCACCCTGGTTGTACAGCCGGATTGGCACCGTCGTCTTTTTGCCGGTCAGCGTGAATTTGAAGGGCGAGGGGATTACGACGTCGTCGCGAATCGCGGCGAGTTCGTTGTAGATGCCCGTGGCGAAGCTGTCGACCTGCTGATCGGTGAGTGCACTTGTCGGCAGCCGGTCGATGGTGGTGCGCCACGAAGCAAGTCGTGGGTCGTCGGTTGGCAGCATGCTGCCCGTGATGAAGGTCGCCTCGGTCAACTGCGTCACGGTGGCGACCCGTCCGTCGATGGAGCCGTCGACGCCCTCGGGAAGTCCCACGACGACCTCTCCGCGATCCTTGAGCGACAGGTGGTCCGTGCGCACGCCCAGCGCCTCCAACGTGGTCGGCAACAGGCCGGGGGTCTCGGTGAGAAGGGTGGCGATTGCCCGGTAGCTCTCCGTGTTGGGGAGTGACAGGTCGCTGGTGCCTAGCGTGACGCCACGCCTGCTCGGATCGCCAATTGCGTTGCCGTTGCGATCTTTGGTGTTGTCGACGATCTCCTGGCGATAGGCAAGGAGATTTGTGACGGCGTAGATACCCGTCAGGGTCGGCGTCGTCGTACGGCGCTCCAGCACCGCGTCGAGTTCCCGGTCAATGAGGGTGACATCCACGGTGACGCCAGGCGCGACCTCTACCTGCACCAGTTGACTGGAGTCAGTGAACCCGCCAGTCGAGTTGGGTAGGGGATCGAAGACCTCCGGCGTGGTCACGATGAGGCGTGTGCCGAGGTCGCGAAGCAATGCGCCGCCCCGGGCGCTGAGGGGCCCCTCCATGAATGCCACGGAGTTCGAGGGGAGGTTTGACATGAACGTGGTGAGGTCGTCTTCCCCGTCGCGCAGCCATTGCGTGTACGTGCCGTTCTGGGCTGCCGCGGCCGCTTGTGAAGGGTCGAGGGGGTAGCGAGGCGAGGAGAGGACTTCATTGCGAGCCAGCGCCAGTCGCAGGCGCTCGGCCAGCGCGACGCCAGCCTCGTCAGTCTCGCGTACGGCGAGCAGGAGACCGGGTGGCACCCGCACCGCGACCGGCATTTCGGACGCCTCCAAAATATCGGCGAGCTGCGTCAGCTCGGCGACGATCGCCTCGTCAATCATCACGTCACCGGCGTCGTCCATCACCACTGGCGACTTCGTGGTCATCGCCATCGCAACCGGCAGTGCCACCTCTGCGTCGTCGGTTGCGGACGGAAGGCGATGAATGAACGTGAGGAGCTCGGCCACAACTTCGCCGGCGTCGCGTAGTTCGAGGACCACCGGGTACAAGCCTGGTTGTGCGATCTGGAGGGCTGCCGCCGTGCGAGTGATGGTCTCGAGCGTGATGGTGGCACTGACCTGATCGGCGACGGGACGAACCAGTGTGCTCAGCGGCAGGTCGACGCTGTCGACGCTGCGAGGCAGGTCCCCAGTTTGGGCACTTCTGACATCAGAACGTGTGAGGGCTGGTCGGTACGCCGTCACCACCAGCGTTGCCTCCGGGACGGTAGCGAGATCGATCGACGGCGGAAGCGCGATGACGAATTCAACGGTCCCGTCGGCTGCCACGCTGTACGGCGTTTGCGACACGAGCGCCATCCGTGCTGCGAGAGCGGCGGCGGATCCGCTGGGCACCACGCCTGCGGCAGCGGCGACGAAGAGCACGGCCAGGACACCGGTAGCCGCACGCCCCCTGCCGCTCATCGCACGTCTCGTTCGTAGACGCGTAGGTGATCGCCGAGGCGATGAAAACCCAACTGCTCGTACAACGCGAGTGCCGGGTAGTTGTCGGTTGGAGTGTTGACCAGCACTCGTTGGACGCGCCACCGCGCCAGCCACTGCAATGAGTCGAGCACAAGTGCGCGACCGAGGCCGGCGCGCTGGTGCGACGGGTCGACCGCCAGCCGTTGGAGAAATCCCTGCTTGGCGTCGCGTCCGCTCAAGGCATACGCGCTCATGGGTTCGCCAGTGGTGCGGGCACGGAAGCGGGGAGTTGCCGCGCAGACCTCGCCGATAGCGCGTGGTTCCAGGCCCCACTCTTGTGTGAACGCGGCGACGTCGATCTCGCTAGCGGCAGCGTGTTGGCTCGCGACCAGTCGCTGTGTCTGGCCACGCAGAGTTCCCTTGGCGACTGCAGGATGACGCGGATCGGTGTGTTCGAGCAGCACCAACTCTTGGATGGCGTGGAACCCGGCAGACTCGGCACGCACACCCGCGGTGATTGCGAGCGCCGTGGTGCGCACGGAGGTGTAGCCGAGCTCCGCCAACCTGTCGGTCCAGTTCGAGAGGTCGGCAAGCGTCGGGAGCCGTTGCTGGTGGTAGAGCACCAACTGAGCGGTCTGTGGTTGGAATGACCAGTGCTGCACGCGGCACGAGACCCCGTTGCCGTGAAGTATCAGCGGAGCTTGCGTGCGGCCGCGTGCGACGACGGTGCTGCTTCGCGGCGTGCTGTTCGAGGGCCTGCTACTCACCGCATTGACGGTAGCTGCTCGATGGTCGTCAGGAACTTCGCTGCCGCGGCGCGGCCGATAGCGTCGCGCCCTGTGACCGTGTTGTTCGCCACCCATGCCGCCTATCTCGAGCACCTTGCGGGGCCGCGCCATCCCGAGCGCCCCGAGCGCCTGCAGGCCGTGCTGGACGGGGTGCGGTTGGCGGGTATCGCCGATGCCATCGTGCCGCTCGACCCGGCGGCGGCGACACGCGCCGACCTCGAACGAGTGCACCCCACTGCCTATCTCGACCGGATTGAGGGCATCTGCGCTGCGGGCGGTGGTCGCCTGGATGCCGACACATATGCCAGCGCCGGCTCGTGGACGGCAGCGACATTGGCGGCTGGCGCCGGGCTGACTGCGGTGCGCGCGCTGCAGGAAGGGCGCGGCGACGCCGCATTCTGCGCTGTGCGGCCGCCGGGTCATCACGCCACCCGTGACGAATCGATGGGTTTCTGCTTTGTGAACAACGTCGCCGTGGCAGCAGCGGCGTTGGCCGACCAGGGTGAGCGGGTGATGATTTTCGACTACGACGCACATCACGGAAATGGCACTCAAGCAGTCTTCTATCACGACCCTCGCGTGCTGTTCGTCAGCCTGCACCAGTGGCCGCTGTACCCGGGCACGGGCCGTCATACCGAAGTTGGCGAGGGAGCTGCCCGCGGAATGACCGTCAACATTCCGCTGCCGCCAGGCAGTACCGGCGATGTGTACCTGAAGGCGTTCGACGAGCTGGTGGCCCCCATCGCCAATCGGTTCGCGCCTACCTGGGTGATTGTGTCGGCTGGCTTCGACGCACATCGCAACGACCCCATCACTGAACTGGCACTTGCCGCTGGCGATTATGCGCCGTTGACTCAAAGGGTTTTGTCACTGGCTCCTCCAGGTCGTCGCCTCGTGATGTTGGAAGGCGGGTACGACCTGGAGGCACTCACGTTGTCCTCGGCGACGGTGCTGCGCGAGTTGGCCGGTGAAGCGGGAGCGCCGTTCGAGTCGACAACCAATGGCGGCCCCGGGGCGGGCGCCGTGCGTCAGGCAACTGAGTATTGGGAACACGAAGGCTTGCTGTGATTCCTTCGCGCTTCCAACCGGTGCTGGCCGAGCTGGCGCCGCTCAGTGATCGGTTTCGAGATGCGGGCTTTCGGCTGTACCTGGTCGGTGGCACTGTGCGCGACCTGTTGGCCGGTGAGTCCGGTGGCGTTGGCGGCGAGGGCGCTGGCGAGTTGTACGACTTCGACGCAACTACCGATGCCCGGCCCGACGACATCAAGCGCCTGCTGCGCGGGTGGGCCGACGCAATCTGGACGCAGGGCGAGCGCTTCGGCACCATCGGCGCCAAGAAGGCCGGGCCCCACGGTGATCGCATCTATGAGATCACAACTCACCGCGCAGAGGCCTACCACGACGACTCACGCAAGCCAGAGGTTGAGTTCAGCGACCAGATCGAGTCGGACCTTTCCCGTCGCGACTTCACCATCAATGCAATGGCGTTGGAGCTGACGACCGATTCGCCCACGCTGGTCGATCCCTTCGGTGGTGCCGTCGATCTCCTCACTCGCACGCTGCGCACCCCGCTGGCGCCGGAGATCAGCTTCAGTGACGACCCGTTGCGAATGCTGCGGGCAGCGCGGTTCATCGCTCGCCTGCAGGCCACACCCGTACCCGAGCTGGTCGAAGCGGTGAGGGCGATGAAGGGCCGGCTGGAGATTGTGTCGGCGGAACGCGTCCGTGACGAGCTCGACAAGCTGGTCTCGCTACCGCACCCGACGGCGGGGTTGTGGTTCGTGATCGATACCGGGCTGGCCGACGAGTTTCTGCCGGAGCTGCCGATGATGCGTCTCGAACAAGATCCAATCCACCGCCACAAAGACGTACTGACTCACACGCTGGCGGTCATGGAGAATGTTCGCCCGCCTTCCGATCAGCCGCCCGATCACCCGCCGTTCGATTTTCGCCGCACTCGGCTGGCGGCGCTGTTTCACGATGTCGGCAAACCCCGAACTCGCGGGTATCAAAAGGGGAAGGGCGTCACCTTTCACCACCACGATGCGGTGGGTGCACGCATGACCCGCAAGCGATTGGAAGCCCTGCGGTATAGCAACGACGACGTCAACGCGATTACCGAGTTGGTGGCGCTGCATCTTCGGTTCCACACGTATGCAATGGGTTGGACCGACTCTGCCGTGCGCAGATACGTGCGCGACGCCGGGCCGTACCTGAATGAACTCAACGTGCTGACCCGTTGTGACTGCACTACCCGCAACGAGAAGAAGGCGCTAGTTCTGTCGCGGCGCATGGACGATCTTGAAGTCCGGATTGCGGAACTGGCCGCCCATGAGGAACTGGCAGCGATTCGGCCCGAGCTCAATGGCGCACAGGTGATGGCGCAGCTGACGCTGCCGCCTGGGCCGGCGGTAGGAAAAGCCTTGGCCTTCCTTCTTGAACTTCGTTTGGAAGAAGGCCTGCTCGGCGAGGCTGAAGCCAGCCAACGTCTTGACAAATGGTGGCGGAGTGAACACGTGGAGTGATATCGTGTCGTGACCGGTGGGCGGAGCGGAGACGAAGGGGTAACGGCGTAGATGGGTGCAACTGCGGTCATTGGTGCGCTGCTGGGCGTCGTGTGGTTGTCGACGCTGTACGTCACGTTTCGCCACGCGCGCAATCGGTCGCCGATGCACGTCAATGTCAACGACCTCCGCACCGCTGAACTGAACGTGCGTCAGCTCCTTGACGACCTGCCTGATGCTGTCGTGGTCTTGGATCGCGAGGGTCGCATCATCGATCTCAACGCAAACGCGGTCGCTCTCACTGGTCGCAACCGCGATGACTTACTCTGCCGATATCTCGTCGAGTTGTTCGCCGACGGTGATCGGATACGGCTGGTGGACTTGTGGCGTCTGTTGCGGGAAGGCACCGACATGGTGACTCCGATGTTGCCGTTCGTGCGCCCCGATGGCACCGCAGTCATGCTTGAGGCGAACGCCAACCTTCCACTTCGCGACCCCGACAGGGTGGTGATCGCGTTGCGCGATGTGACCTTGAGGGTTGCTGAGGCGTATCGATTGGAGAAGGCACGCGAGCGATTCCGCCTCGCCTTCCACGGAGCGCCCACGGGCATGGCCTTGTCGACCTCGCCCGACGGTGTGTTGATCGACGTCAACGAATCACTGATGTCAATGTTGGGCCGCACGCGTGAGGACCTGATCGGTCGCACCGTTGAGGAGATCAGTCACCCTGACGACTGGCAGCGCAATGCAGCTCAGCTCAGCCGCGCCACGAACCACGAGTCCGACAATTACCGCATAGAGAAGCGCTACGTCCGCGGCGATGGCGGTGTGGTGTGGGCGCGCACCTGGGTATCGATCATGGACGATGGCGAGGGCGGTGCGCTGGCGATTGCGCACATTGAAGACGTGACGGAGCAACGCCACAACGCAGAGCGGCTGGAGTGGGCCGCCACGCACGACGGGCTCACCGGTCTACCCAACCGATTCCGCTTCCTCGAACGCTTGGGTTCGTACCTGGAGACTGCCCAGCCAGGGTCGATCGCAGTGCTCTTCATCGACATCGACAACTTCAAGGTCATCAACGACAGCCTTGGCCACGATGCGGGTGACCAATTGCTGCAGTCGATGAGCGAGCGTCTCCGGTCAGTGGTGCGCGACCGCGACATGCTCGGCCGGTTCGGCGGCGACGAATTCATCATCATGCTGCGCGACGTCAGCGGCAGCTACGACCCGTTCGTGATTGCGGAACAGCTTCGAGCCGAGATCGCGCGGCCGGTGATCGTCGACGGAGCCGAGTTGTTCGTGACGGCGAGCATTGGCATCACCGTCTCCGACCGCAAGGGCGTGACGACGACTGAAATGCTTCGCGACGCCGACGCGGCGATGTATCGCGCGAAGGCGCGTGGTCGCGATTGTGTCGAGGTGTTCGCGCCGGGAAGTCACGACGCAACGGTGCTGACGCTGCGCACGACCAACGAGCTTCGTCGGGGCTTGGAGCGCGGCGAAATCGTGCCCTACTACCAACCGATCGTGCAATTGGGCAACGGCCACCTTGTCGGCTTCGAGGTGTTGGCGCGCTGGCGCCACCCCGAGCGCGGCTTGCTGGGCCCGGAGCAGTTCCTGCCAATGGCGGAGGAGACCGGCCTGATTGGTGAGGTTGGCGCCGCCGTGCTGCGATCCTCGCTCGCGCAGCTGGGCCAGTGGCGCAACAGTATGCAACGGTTCAGTGACCTTTCGCTGTCGGTGAATGTCAGCGTGCGCCAGCTGATGAGCAGTCAGTTGGTCGACATCGTCGCCGACGCGCTGGCCGAAGCTGGCGTGTCCGCGGGCGCGCTCTGGTTGGAAATCACCGAGACCGCGCTGATGGCCGACGTGAAGGCGGCCACGGTGGCGTTGCGCGAGCTTCGCAGCCTGGGTCTGCACCTCGCAGTCGACGACTTCGGGACGGGCTATTCATCGCTGACGTATCTCAAGCGTTTTCCTGTGGAGGCCATCAAGGTTGACCGTACGTTCGTCAACGGGCTGGGCATCGATCAGGAAGACTCGACGATTGTGGAGGCGGTGGTGAACCTGGGCCACTCGCTGGGGTTGTCGGTGGTGGCCGAGGGCGTCGAGACACCGCTGCAGCTCAGTCGTCTGCGTGAGATCGGCTGCGATCGCGGTCAGGGCTACCTGTTCGGTCGGCCGCGCCCGGCAGAGCTGGTCGAAGCCGAGTACTCGCTGGCGTAGAGCCTGGCCGGGTCGTCAGACGGCTAGTCGCCTTGCTTGCGAGCACGAAGGACGAACACCGCTGGGCACAGCGCGTCGCGCACGCGCTGGTCGTCGAGTTCGTGCACCACATCGAGGCGGAAGTTGCTGCGCTCGAATGCCATGTACAGCTCGGTGAAGGTGACGCTGTTGGCACCGTACGAGGCCGTTGCCGTGTGTGTTGCAGTTTGGTCTTGACCGCCGAACATGGCCGCGATTGGGTGGCGCATCGCGACCACGAAGGGCGCACCGGGCTTCAGCACTCGATGCACCTGGCGGAGCAATCGCGGAAGGTCGTCAACGCCGGCGAGTGTGTGCGACGCGACGACGAGGTCGACCGAAGCGCTCGTGGCAAATCCAAGTTCGGCCAGCTCGCCCTGGTGGCACTGCACCGTGACCTCCGCGCTCTCGGCAGCGGCGCGCACAGCGGCGATTGCTTTCGGGTTGGGGTCGACCGCCATGGCCTTCGCCCCCGCCAATGCGGCAGTGACGGAGTTCGGGGTGACAGCGCCACCGGTGCCGGTAACGCCTAGCTCGATAACTCGCTTGCCGGCCAGATCGCCGCAGAGGCGAAGCTCGGACTCGTCGGCGACGTTCGCGCCGTACCAAATGCTCATTTACACAGTGTGCCGCGTGTCGTGTGAACCATGGCGGATACGGCGCGGCGGTAGCGTTGCGCGTCATGACGTTCAGTGCCAAGACGTTCAATGCTGGTGCCTTGCGCGGCACGGTCGGGGTGGTCGACCATCGGCTGTCGCGTCGGCACCTGATCAACGAATTTCACCGCGGACGGCTTCGCCAGGACCAGGTCTGCGATGCCCATCCCGAGCTGATTCGCGCCGCGCGCAACGTCGGCACTCCGGCCACCATCGCCTGCCCGATCTGCCGTGAGCTGGAGCTGCGTCTCATCACCTACGTGTTCGGCGCGCGGCTGCCATCGCACGGTCGTTGCGTCAGTACCGCAGCCGAGTTGGCCAAGCTGAATGCACGGCCCGACGAGCTGACTGCCTATGTGGTGGAGGCGTGCGTCTCGTGTCGTTGGCACCACCTGCTCCGCGTCCTGCCCGTCGGTGCCCGCCGCCCACCGCGCGCTCGGGCCACCTCATGACACGTGCCGCTTCATGACTCAGTTGTTTGTTTACGGCACCCTTCGTCCAGGGGAAGTTCGTTGGCAGCACCTCGAGCCATTTGTCGTCGGCGAAGGTCGTGAGGCCTCCGTGGTGGGCGAGTTGTACGACACAGGTTTGGACTACCCGGCAGCGATCTTCGATGGCGAGCAGCAGATTTTTGGAAGGGTCTACACGCTCAACGAGGCCAGGCTGCCTGACGCGTTGGCCCACCTCGACGAGGTGGAAGGTGCAGTGCGCGGTTTGTACGCGCGTGTCGAAGTGACAACCGATTTGGGTGAGGCGGCCTGGGCCTACCAATGCGGCGACACGGCATTGCTACAGACGCGAATCGCAAGTGGCGACTGGCAGCAGCGTTAGTCGGACCGTCTCAAAGGGACTGTTCTAGAAAGGACTGAGCCCCATGCGGTTGCGTAGGCTGGTGGCTTCGCCCACGTGGGTGTGTCCGTGGCCGATGACGGGCCACTGCACGAACCACCACAGTTGCTTGCCCGCCCACATCGAGTACAGCCAGGGAAATTCGTCGGGGTCGAGGCCGCCGCGATTGGTCAGTCGGTACGTCGTGTTGGGTTCGATGTCGAGCACCAGCGAGCCCAGCGGTGCCAACCAGTCCGCAGTGGCGTCGAACACGGCGGTCGCGTAGTGCAGCACTGACTCGGGCGAGACGAGCGCCGTTGCGGCGCGATTCTCTCGCTCAGCGAGGCCAACTCCCTCGCCCTCGTTCTGCAGACCCAATGCCTCGCGGTACTCGAAGAAGAGCGGCTCGTGATTGCGGATGACCACATTCACGGCCAGGTCCTGATGGCGGGCGATGTGTAGCAGCAGGCCGGCCAGGGTGGTGCCGCCACCGTCGGCTTGTTCGTGCCACCGTTCGGCACGCACCAGGCGCACCACCGAGTCGAACAACTTGCCTCTCATGGAAGCAAAGTCGCTGACCATCCACTCATGTAGGTCCACACCGGCAACCTACCCGCGGTCGCGAACTACTCCGTTACACCCTTTTGTCATGCTTCCCTCATGACCCGTCCGACACCCGCCAAGCCTTGCGACCGCTGCCCCGGCCGGGTGGCCGCGATCTCCCGCTACACTCGCCAGGTCATATTGGCCCTGCCCCATTACGGGGCCCCGGGAAGCCCCCGGGTCCGAAGGGAGTTGCTACACGCATGATGCGTGCTTACGAATTCATGATCATCCTCGAAGGTGATCTCGACGAACTAGCCGCGCAGGCTTGGGTGAAGACCGTCACTGACGGCATCACCAAGGCTGGCGGAAGTGTTCACGGCAAAGTCGATTGGTGGGGGCGTCGTCAGTACGCCTACCCGATCAATAAGAAGGAGTACGGCTACTACGCCGTCATGAACGTCATCGCACCCGGTGGCGCTCTCGACGAGTTTGAGCGCTCGCTCCGTATCGCGGACGATGTGGTCCGTCACAAGTTGCTGCGTTTGCCCGATGCCGAGGCGGCTCGCCGCGGCATGACGGTCGCGGCCTAGTCCCTTCGTCTCGTACGTTTCCAAGGAGCAATCACCATGGATAGCACCGTCACCATTGTCGGCAACCTCACCCGCGATCCCGAGCTTCGTTTTACTGCTGGCGGAAAGGGCGTCGCCAGTTTCGGCGTCGCCGTTGGCCGTCGTTACCAGCAGAACGGCGAATGGCAGGAGAAGACGTCGTTCTTCAACGTCACCGCGTGGGACACGTTGGGCGAAAATGTCGCAGCCTCGTTGACGAAGGGCACCCGTGTCCTGGTCACTGGCCGCCTTGAGCAGCGCGAGTACGAGACCAAAGAGGGCGAGAAGCGCAACGTGGTCGAGATCGTCGCTGACGAGATCGGGCCGTCGCTTCGCTGGGCCCGCGCCGAAGTCGAGCGCATTGCTCGAGACGGTGGCGGCAACAGCGGTGGTGGCGCCAGCTCCGGCGGAGGTGCGTCTACCAGTGGCAGCCGCGCTCCCGACCCCGTGTACGGCGACGAAGAGCCGTTCTAGATCACGGCGCCGTCTACTGGCGGCGCCTTTCTGAGCGCTCAGGCGCTCTGACTTATTCGAGATTCATGCATCGTTCGCGATGTGACTGAAAGACACTGAAACCAAAATGGGTAAAGACAACAACACCAGTAAGAAGACCAAGCCGAGGGCGCCCAAAGATGGGGCCAACCCGAAGAAGTTCAAGAAGAAGACCAGCATCCTGCTGACGGACAAGATCGAGTACATCGATTACAAGGACGTCAACCTGCTGACCCGCTTCGTGAGCGACCGGTCGAAGATCCGCAACCGTCGGGTCACGGGCAACACCGTGCAGCAGCAGCGCGAGATCGCCAACGCGATCAAGAACTCGCGTGAGATGGCACTCATCCCGTACACCAAGCGCGTTGCCCAGACTCGTACCTCGCGCCCGCCGCGCGATGGCGACAACCGTCGTGGCCGTGACGAAGATCAGACACGCGAGTCACAGACACCCGCCGTTGCCGTCGAGAGCACCGAAGTCGAAGAGGTCGGCACTGACGAAGAGGTGGAGGGCTGATGAAGCTGATCCTTCGTTCCGACCGTAAGGGCCTCGGCAAGCGCGG
>JANOYI010000191.1:0-2405 GCA_031428795.1 Ilumatobacteraceae bacterium
TCGTCAGTCGACTCGTGGAGCAAAACTCGATGCATTCAGAATTCCCTGCGGGTTACCCCGCGCCCTCCGGCTTGTACGACCCGCGCTTCGAACACGATGCATGTGGCGTCTCCTTCGTCGCCAACATCAAGGGAGTCGCCAGCCACGACATCGTGGCGCTTGGCGTGGGCGCGCTGTGCAACATGGAGCACCGCGGCGCCACCGGTGCGGAAGCAGACTCGGGCGACGGCGCCGGCATTCTGATTCAGGTGCCCGATCGGTTCCTGCGTGACGTGGTCGCGTTCGACCTGCCAGCTGCGGGTGCGTACGCCGTGGCCCTCGGGTTCCTACCCGCCGACCCCACCGACGCTGAGAAGGCGCAGAGCGCTATCGAGAGCATTGTCGCCGAGGAAGGCCTCACCGTCCTTGGCTGGCGCGAAGTGCCCACCAACCCTGACTGCCTGGGCAAGACAGCCCGCTCGGTGATGCCGTCGTTCCAGCAGCTGTTCATCGCCGACGCTGCCCTTGATGGTGCGGTCGGCGCGGCCGGGCTGGAGTTGGACCGCAAGCTCTTCATCGTGCGTAAGCGGATTGAGCACGAACTGCCTGCCGAGCAGGCCACCTACTTCCCATCGTTGAGCAGCCGCACGCTGATCTATAAGGGCATGTTCACGACCCCACAGCTGGCCGAGTTCTTCCCCGACCTGGCTGACGATCGCATCGAGTCGGCGCTGGCGTTGGTGCACAGCCGGTTCAGCACCAACACGTTCCCCTCCTGGCCATTGGCGCACCCGTACCGCTTCATTGCACACAACGGTGAGATCAACACCGTGCAGGGCAACCGCAACTGGATGCGCACGCGGGAAAGCCTGCTGGCCAGCGACGTTGTGCCCGGTCTCGAACGGGCCTTCCCGATCTGTACGCCGGGTGGCAGCGACTCCGCAACGTTTGACGAGGTGCTCGAATTGCTGCACCTCGGGGGTCGCAGCCTGCCCCATGCAGTATTGATGATGATCCCCGAGGCGTGGGAGAACCATGACACGATGGACGCCGAGAAGCGTGCGTTCTACCGCTTCCATTCGTCGCTGATGGAGCCGTGGGATGGCCCGGCAAGCGTGTGCTTCACCGATGGCACCGTCATTGGCGCTGTGCTCGACCGCAACGGTTTGCGTCCCAGTCGCTACTGGGTCACTGACAACGATGTTGTCATCCTCGCGAGCGAAGTCGGCGTGGTCGACCTCGATCAGGCAACCATTGTGCGCAAGGGTCGCCTGCAGCCCGGTCGCATGTTCCTGATCGACACGGCGCAGGGACGCATTGTCGACGACGAGGAAGTCAAGCGTGGCCTCGCCCAGGCGCAGCCGTATCAGGAGTGGCTCGATGCGGGCATGGTCGAACTCAACGAGCTGCCCGATCGCGAGCACATTGTGTTCAGCCACCAAAGCGTGCTGCGCCGTCAACAAGTCTTCGGGTACACCCATGAGGAGCTGAAGATCCTGGTCGCGCCGATGGCCAAGACCGGCGGCGAAGCACTCGGCTCGATGGGCACGGACACCCCTATCGCAGTGCTCAGCGAGCGCCCGCGACTGTTGTTCGACTACTTCCAGCAACTGTTCGCGCAGGTCACCAACCCGCCGCTCGACGCCATCCGCGAGGAGGTCGTCACGTCCGTCGGCTCCACACTCGGCCCGGAGGCAAACTTGCTGGCGCCCGGCCCGGAGAGCTGCCGTCAACTGGTGCTGCCATTCCCTGTCATCGACAACGACGATCTGGCCAAGATCATCCACATCAACGATGACGGCGAGTTTCCGGAGCTGGCCGCTGTGGTCATCAGCGGTCTCTACAGGGTGGCAGGTGGCGGCCTCGCGTTGAAGCGGGCACTCGACGCAACTCGTCGCGAAGTCAGTAAGGCCATCGGTGACGGCGCTCGCATCATCGTTCTGTCGGATCGCAACAGCGACGACGTGTACGCGCCCATCCCCAGCTTGCTTCTGACGGCCGCCGTGCACCACCACCTGATTCGTGAGAAGCAGCGCACCCAGGTCGGCCTCGTCGTCGAATGTGGTGACGCTCGCGAGGTGCATCACATGGCGCTGCTGGTCGGCTACGGCGCCGGCGCCATCAACCCCTACCTCGCGTTCGAGAGCATCGAAAGCATGGTCGCGCAAGACCTCAACGGTTTGGGCGGCATGGACCCGCACAAGGCCCAGAAGCAGTACATCAAGGCCGCCGGCAAGGGTGTGCTGAAGGTGATGAGCAAGATGGGTGTCAGCACTGTCGCCAGTTACACGGGCGCGCAGATCTTCGAAGCCATCGGTCTCGGTCGCGAGCTCGTGGATGAGTACTTCACCGGCACGGTCAGCCGCCTCGGTGGCATCGGGCTGGATGAGGTGGCCGCCGAAGTTGCGGCACGCCACACAGAGGCG
>JANOYI010000192.1:0-7513 GCA_031428795.1 Ilumatobacteraceae bacterium
CTCAGCCCCAGAAGATGCACGTCGGGTCGGCATCGATCTCGGCTAGCAAGGCCTCGACGTTGACATTCGGCTGCGCGAGGTCGTAGGTGTGGAACTTGAGGTTGCTGTCTCGCCAGTAGATCTGCCACTCCCGGCGGGTCATCGTGTAGCGCAATCGAGCGATTGGGAACCGAGTCCACATCGGCCCGAAGTCCTCGCGCCAGGGCGGCCGGCACTCGAGGATCGTGACCGCCCGATCGTCGACGTCCAGCTCGTAGCGGATCAGGTCGACGACATGCGGGGGCCGTCGGCCGTTACGTGCATCGAGCCACCGTCCTACCCGCGCGAGGTCGGTCTCGGGAATCACTCGGGGTCTCGGTTCCGCACGAGCTCCCACCGGCCGCCACGTTGTTTGGCGACACCAAGATTCTCCAGCCAGCCGAGCCTGAACTTCACTTGGGCATCAGATTCCCACTCGACTCCGAGCGACTCAGTGAGCACCCTCAATCCGTCGTCCGCCGACAGGACGTGCTGGTCCAACTCCGCGAGTAGTTCGTCGAAACCTGCCACGGACTTTCGAATGACAGTGAGGAGCAGCTCGGGACTCGTCGACGCGAGATACGTGGCCCCATCGGGGGTCAGTGCGAGCCGCTCACCGATGGTCTCCAGTAATCCGAAGCTGCGTGGTACCTGCCAGTAGCCACGGGCGACCTTCTCACTGTTCACGCGATCGAATCGACGAAGCATCCAGTCGATGCCGTCGCGCATCGTGGGCCCGGACTGCGCAACGAAGGTGAGCATCGCGTCGAGGCTCTGCTTCCACACTCGGCCGCCGCCGGGCAAAGGCCACACGCTCAAGGCTTTGTCGCTGCGTACCAACCCAGTCTGCGGCCGTGCCGCGCTGGAGGACTGCGGTTGGTCGGGGTCTTCCGGTGTTGCGTCTCCGTTTGGGAGCAGCGAGCCCTCGTCCAGTTCGAGAATCGTCACACGTCGCCGGCTGACTCCGATGTCGTTGTCGATCAACAGATCGATCAAGCGGTCGCCGTTCACCAGCGAGATTGGACTGCGATCGGTCGCCTCGGCCTCTGCCCGAGCATCCTTGGTGAACTTCGACAACGTGATCACGAGCCCGCGCTCGTGAGGACCCAGCCCACCACGCAGTTCTCGAATGGTGCGACCGCTGACGTTGTTCGCCCAACGCTTCACCTGAATCGCAGTCCGAACATCCGTGACCCGCCAACGGCAAGACGAGCGCGCAGGTCGATTCCGCCGTCGCCGGAGTACTCCGTCACCACGACATCCCTCGAAGCCGAGCGCAACCAGCACGTCTGTCGAGTGCACTTCGGCACCAGCGCTGTCGAAAGCACTCCGCTCGGATCCAGCCCGCAGCGGGGCTCTCTCGCCTGAAAATGACGCAAGCGCGACGCCGTCGACTCGCGAAACTCCTTGCGAAATGCTAATCCGCGAGCCGTGCTCCGCGAAAAGCATTAGAAGAACCATTAGAAGTCGGGCCTGTGAACGACGAAGCCCTGGCCCGCCATAATGGCTGACCAGGGCTTCTTAGTGGCGGGGGCAGGATTTGAACCTGCGACCTTCGGGTTATGAGACCACATCCGAACGATTGCTGCGTACCTGGTAGGAGGCTTTTCACCTGGTCATGACGCATTTCGTGTTGACCGCTGTTCCCCTCTGTGTACCGCTGTTTACCGTTGTGTTGGTACATGGATGGTACGTATTTTGCGACACCGCGGTCACCCTGTTGACTTGTCGTTCCACGGCAGATTCTGGCGGTCGGGGGCTATGCACTCGCGTGGTCGTGCCGGTGGTGAAGGTCAGGCACGTGGGGATGGGCATGCACAAGCGCCTCGTGCCGGTGCGAGTGCTGATGACGCACCATCTCGCCGTCGGAATGGCTGTGGTCGTGATGCCCGTCCGCGTGTACGTGCTCATGATCGTGCTCGATCGGCTCATGAGCATGGTCGTGGACGTGGTCGCTGCGCAGCACGAAGCTGACCCCGACCGCAGCGATCACCAACGAGACGACCTCGCGAGTCGTCACCGGGTCGGTGAACACTGTCCATGCCACGATCGCACCTACGAACGGCGCGGTCGCGAACACCAATTGCCCGCGTGCTGCTCCCAGGTCGCGGGCACCCGCTACCCACAGCGTGATCGATATCCCGTACCCGAACCCACCGACCACCAGCGCACCAAGAATCGGCCAACCGGCGGGCGCACCACCCAAGAGAAGTCCGATCGTGAGGTTCGCGCCGCCGGCGATGACACCTTTGACGAGCGTGATGTGTGAGGGTGCCAGTTCGTCGAGGTTGGCGGTCACACAGTTGTCGACACCCCAGCACAAGCACGCACCTGCGATCAGCAACGTCCCCCAGCGAAGATCTGCGTTGCCTGACCAGCCCAGCACGATCCCGGCGATCACGACCAACACCGTGCCCGAGACCACGCGAGGCCCGATGTGCTCGCGGAACACGAAGTAGGCAAGCACCGTCGTGAACACGAGCTCGAGGTTCAACAGCAACGACGCCGTCGCCGCAGGCGCGTGACTGAGCCCAGCCGCCAGCAGCACTGGCCCGACGGCTCCGCCGAGCACGACAGCTGTCGCCAGTCGTGGCGCCCCACGCACGATGGCACGCCTGGTCGGCCGCACCCGCCCCACGACTGGGAGTACTGCGATTGCGGCGCCGAGGTACAGCAATCCGGCCAAGGTGAACGCACCCATGTCACCGGCCAGGCGGGACGCCGCTGGGGCCGAGATGCCGAACAGCACTGCCGCCAGCGAACATCGAATCACTCCGCGACGTGTCATCGCAGTGCTGCTGCGGATTCAGGTCGGCGGTTCACTGTCACAGTCTGCCTGCCAGCGGGGTGATGTCAGGACACATTGATGTCTCGACACGATGGGGTGCAGTGTCAGCCTGCGGCTTGGGTGTGGTCGAGTCCGGCTGCCAACGCTGCCCGGGCTCGTGCGACGCGGGACCTGATCGTGCCGATCGGGCACGAGCACAGTTCGGCTGCTTCGTCGTAGGTGTAGCCGAGGAGTTGGGTGAGCACAAAGGCGTGTCGTTGGTCGTCGGGCAGCGTGTCGATCAGCATCTCGATCTCAAGCGCGGCCGGTGCGTCGTGGTGGGGGCGGCGTGTGATCTCCGGGCGACGGGCACGCTGGTTGTGCTCGATCGCATCGGCGCACGCGCGACGGGCAATCGTGATCAACCAGCGCAGCCCGCTGGTGTCGCCACGGAAGGTGTGCAAGCTGCGCAAAGCCCGCAGGTAGGTGTCCTGGACGAGGTCATCGACATGGTCGCGGTCGCCGAGGTATCTGCAGTAGCGGGTGATGTCACCAAGGGTGGTCTGCACGAACCGCTCGAACGCAGCAGGGTCACCGTCTTGCGCGGTGAAGAGATGATGAGTGGCTAGGTCGGGCATGCAAGGGGTGGGGACATGACAGTCGATGGGGGTCGCGACACAAACGTCAATGGAACTTTACGGGGAGATGGCCGGACAGATACAGCATGAACGAGATCCACCCCCTTCCTGGCCTGCGCCGTCGCTCGACAACCTGGCTCCGTGCTGGAGCGACGCTGACGGCGGTGGCGTTACTGGCCGCCTGCGGTTCCGATGATGACGCCGCTGACTCGACGGTCGCGACCACTGCCACACCCGCGGCGGTTGCTGCCGCGTTCACGGTGGTGGTCTCCGATCAGCCGATCGCCGATCTGGTGCGTCAGGTCGCCGGTCCAGCGGTGCGGGTGTCGAGCGTGGTCCCCGTCGGCGCTGACGGACACACCTACGAACCGCGCCCCGAGGACGCCCGCCTGTTGGCCGAGGCTGCCGTGTACATCGAGAACGGATTCAACCTCAACAACGTGGTCACCGCATTTGCGTCGGTCAACTACCCGTCGGGGACCCCGCACTTCGTGCTGAGCGAAGCAATCCCGGAAAGCGAAGTCATTGCCTCGGACTCGGCCGAAGAGATCGCCGCACATGGGCACGCCCACAGCTACAACGCTCATTTCTGGCCCGACCCGAACTATGCAATTGCCTACGTCAACCAGATCGGTGAGATCCTTTCCGGGTTCGATCCCGCCGACGCTGCCGGGTACGCGAGTAGGGCAGCGGCGTTCGTTGGACAGTTGCAGCAGATGGACGCTGCGTTCAGGACGGTGATCGCAACAATCCCCGAACAGAACCGCAAAATGGTCGTCTACCACGACAGCTGGTCATACTTCGGGCGGCGCTATGGGCTTCCGGTGATCGGCGCGATCCAGCCGACCGACTTCTCCGAGCCGTCGGCCGCTGAGCTGCGCGCCACGATCGAGGAAGTGAAGGCCGCGGGTGTCCCGGCGTTCTTCGGCAGCGAGGTGTTCCCATCCGACGTGCTCGAAGTGATCGAGCAGGAGTCAGGCGCGGCATATGTCGCCGATCTGTCCGACGACCGGCTCCCCGGTGAACTCGGCACGCCCGAGCACAGCTACAGAGGAATGATGGTGGCCAACGTCCGCACGATCGTGACCGCCCTCGGCGGCGACGCTGCCGCACTCGACGCGATCGACCCGGCCTTGCTGTGACAACCACCATCACGATGCGCGGCGTCGGTGTCCGGTTCGGCCGGACCTGGCCACTGCGCGACATCGACCTGCACATCGACGCCGGTGAACTCGTCGGCATCGTCGGACCCTCCGGAGCGGGCAAGACGACCCTGCTGCGGCTTCTGCTCAGCGAGATTGCCCCTTCGGCGGGGACGCTCGAGTTCCCTGGAGCGATACGCGGACGACGGGCCACCGTTGGCTACGTCCCACAACTCGACGCCAGCGAGCGCACCTTTCCCGTCACCGTGCAAGGCGCCGTGGAACTCGGTGCCGCCGCGACCAGTTCACGGGTGCCGTGGTTCTCGCGGGCCGAACGCGCAGCCGCCCGCCGGGCCCTCGAACGGCTCGGCATTGGCGAGCTACACGCTCGCGGTTTGCACGAACTTTCCGGCGGCCAATTCCAACGGGTGTTGTTCGCCCGCGCGCTCGTGTCCGAACCTCAACTGTTGCTGCTTGACGAACCAACCAGCGGCATCGATCTGCAGACGCGCGCCGAAATGCTTGCCCTTGTCGACGAGTTGAGCCGCGACGGCCTCACGATCCTGCTAACCACACACGACCTGAACTGGGTCGCATCGCACCTCCCGCGCATCGTGTGTCTCAATCAGACCGTCCAGGCCGACGGGTCACCACTCGAAGTGCTCCGCCCCGACGTGCTGCGCAACACCTTCGGCGCCGACATGCACGTCATCGAACACGCCGGTCGCCCGGTGATCGTCGACGCCAGCGCACTGGTTGGTGAGCGATGAGTTTGCTGTTCGATCCGTTCGATTACGACTTCTTCGGACGCGCCCTGCTCGCTGCGGTACTCGTCGGTGCGATCACCGGGGCACTCGGCCCGTTCGTGATCGTGCGTCGAATGGCATACATCGGTCAGGGTCTCTCCCAAAGCGTGCTCGGCGGGGTCGGGGTCGCTCTCGTCTACGGTGCGGGGCTCTACTCCGGTGCCGCCGCGGCGGCCGTTGTGGCCATCGTCGCGATTTATGCCATCCGACGCCGCGGTGTCCCCGTCGACACCGCGATCGGGATCGTCGCCTCGACCATGTTCGCCGCCGGCGTCGCCGTCATCTCAGCCAACCGGGACCGCAGCCTCAACATCTCCAACCTGCTGTTCGGTAACATCCTCGGAGTCGACCGCAACGACCTGATCCTCGTCGCCGCCGTCGTCGCGATCACTGCAACACTGATCGCCGTGTTCTACAAGCCGCTGCTCGCCACCACCCACAACCCCGCCGTAGCCGCCGCCCACGGCGTACGCGTCGCGGTGATGGAAGTGATGTTCAACCTGCTTCTCGCTCTCGCCGTCGTCACTGCCCTGCAAGTGCTCGGAGTGTTGCTCGTCGCCGCCACCCTGCTGTTGCCCGCCGCCACTGCATCGTTGGCGTTCGGGTCGTTCGGGCGGCTCACCCTGGCATCCATCGGGCTCGGTGTAGTGACCGCGATCGTCGGGCTGTACATCTCCTACTACCACGACATCGCCAGCGGCCCCGCAATAGTGCTCACCGGGGCAACCCTGTTCCTGTTCGCCGCGGTCGGGCTCCCCAACCGGTTCCGCCACAGCCGAGCCGCCCCATGAACACCGATCCGACACCGACGATCGCTGTTCATCCAGTCGTCGCGTTGGGAGACTGGGTGAAATGAACGAATGCGTCTGGTGGGAACAGGTGTCGGCCGCGATCGACCATGAACTGACCGAATCCGAACAGGCCCAAGCCTTCGCGCACGCCGCCCGATGCGTCGCATGCGCAGCAGCCGTCAGCGCCGCAGCAACCTTGTCCGCCGAAGTCCAACAGGCCGGCCGTGTGCTCAACCAGTCGGCAATGACACCTACCGAACGGCGCTGGCTGAGCGGCCGATGGACACGCTGGCTGCTGCTCCTCGCGGCGCTCGTGATCGTCGCCGAAGCCATCCCGGCCTATGTCCGCGGGCACGGCCTCGGCGCCGAAGCCCACGCCGCACGACACCTCGCCACCTGGCAGATCGGCTTCGGTGTCGGCCTCCTAGTCGCCGCCTGGGTGTCGCGCCTCACCCACGCCATGCTCGCCCTCGCCGCCACCTTCGCAACCCTCACCGTGATTGCCACCATGATCGACATCATCCGCGGTCACAGCGGACCATGGCGCGAGTCCGTCCACCTCGTCGAACTCGTCGCCGTGTTCCTGTTATGGCGCATCACCCCACCCCACCTGCTCCCATGGCGGCAACCGCCCACCCAACCGGCACGCCATTTGGGACAGTCCCGGACGGAACAATCCCCACTCCGCCTCGTCGCGCGCGACTCCCCCGAAAAACCCGGACGCACATGACCCCACGACACCGGCGAACAGGTCATCACCCTCGGCTACCAAGGCGAACCATACCTACGCTTCACGCCCGACGAGGGTGTGTTCGAGAACACTGCATCCCCAGCCACGTACCTCAACCAGGACCGCTACGGCGACGTCGAAATGCCCCCCGGCGTCGCCGAGGATCTTCCTGGATCACGGGTACAACTCCAATCGCAGTCGGAGGGCTTGCCGCTGCCGGGCCGGCCGCAGCCCAGTCGGCAACGGAAAAGCAAAACTTTGGGAGCCACGTCTCGCACTGCGCACACGTCATGGCGGCTTCAGCCGGGACCACAACCCGAGCATGATGAAGCGGACGTCTGAAGCTGAGCACACCTGCCCAATGCCTGGCTGACTTCGCCGCGTCCCACTCGGGGACGGTGTTCAAGGCGATACCTCCCGGGGTATGATGGAGCATCATCTCCGAGGAGACGCGTTCATGACGAAATGCCAGCAAGGTTCGAAACGATGTCGCCTGGAGTTCGATCGCCGGATCTTCACGGCATCGGCCGTTCGCGTCGAAGGTCGAGTTCGCTTGGTGGTCGGCGGTTCGGGATGACTGAGATTGTCACGATCGAGACCAAGTCGCTGGGCGACCGGAGC
>JANOYI010000193.1:0-6486 GCA_031428795.1 Ilumatobacteraceae bacterium
GTTCTACTGGGTGTGGCCGTTCGCCTTTCTCCTTGTGCTGCGCGTGTCGAAGGGGCGCGCACGCCTCTTCGCCAACCTGGTGGTGCTCGCCCTCCTGGGTGTGGTGGCCGCCCGGGTGATCGCCAAGAACTGGGGACCGGACGCGGCGTATTGGGCAACTCCCGCCCGCCTCGGCGAAATTCTGGTCGGTGCTGCTCTGGCCGGGGGTTGCCTGTTGTGGGAGCAGCGCTCACGTTGGCTCGGGGTGGTTGGTCTCGCCGGCTTGCTCGTGGTGCTGTGGACTGCAGTGGAGTGGCCGACGCGCGGCGGGCCCGCCTACGACGGCTGGCTCGGTGTTTTCAGTCTTTCGTCGGCCGCAGTGATTCTCGGTCTGCAGACGCCGGGCCTGTTGCGCAGCATCTTTTCCTTTGGGCCTTTGGTGTGGTTGGGTCGCATCAGCTACGGCGTCTACGTGTACCACTGGCCTGTCTTCTTGCTGGCCAGCGGACGCTCGCTGGACCTTTCCGGCTGGTCACTTTTCCTTGCTCGGATTGCCATCACACTTGCCGTAGCAATGCTCTCCTACTGGTTGATCGAGCAGCCTGTTCGGCGCAGCCGCCGGGCGCCGCGTGTGGCGATGTCGCTCGCTGTGCCGGTGTCGGCGGTAGTCGTGGTGCTCGCGCTGCTGGTCGTTCCCGCCGAGCCCGGACGGCCCAGCGTTCGGGCGAGCGCAAGCCCCGCGACCAGCACAGTCGTGTCGTCGGGGACGGTGGCTCCGGGCGACCAGACTGTCGCGGCGCCCGACGCGACTGTCACGACGGCAGCGACCACAACCACGCTGCCGGTGCCGGACGTTCCCGTCAACGTGGTGCTGATCGGCGACTCGACGGCGGTGGCGTTGAGTAGCGGCCTCACGTCCTGGGCAGCAGAGACAACTGACCGCGTTGAGAGGTCGGTGGCGACGATTGGGTGTGGGCTCATCCGCAACACACTCATGTTGGGCGACGAGAGCGGCAAGTTCTCGAAGCAATGTGCCAAGGCGCTGGACGTGGTACTGCCTGAAGTGATGGCCTCCAATCGGCCCGACACGGCGATGGTGATGATCACTATCCCTGATCTCACGCTGCGGCAGTGGTCGGGCGACGAGGGCATGCTGGCGCCATCGGACCCGAGGTACACGGACCGCATGCTCGACGATTATCGCTCGACGGTCGAGACGCTGCTTGCGGGTGGTGTGAGCCATATTGCGTGGGTAGTGCCGCCCGTGCCGGGGGAGTGGTGGATCGGGTGGATGGCCGACTCTTACAAGCGCGACAACTGGCAGCAGCTGGTCACAGTGCTTTCGACGATCGAGTCGGAGTACCCCGAGGTGGTGCAGTTGGTGCGGCTCGACGAGTGGTTCCGCAGCACCGGCGCCGAATTCGATCCCGCCGTACGTGACGACGGGCTGCATCTCACCGACGAAGGAGCGCAACGCGTGATGCGCGAGCTCCTTGGTCCAGTGCTGTTGCGTCTCTCTGTCGTGTAGCAGGATCACGGAATGGCAACCGACGACCGCACTCATTCCGCACTCTTCTCGCTCGCAGGCAAGACCGCCGTGGTCACTGGTGGCAGCCGAGGTATCGGCGCCATGATCGCCCGTGGTCTGCTCGATGCAGGGGCCAGCGTGGTGATTAGCTCGCGCAAGCAGAACGAGCTCGACGAGGCCCGCATCGCGCTGTCGAAGTTCGGTGACGTTCACGCGATTCGGGCGGACGTGAGCACGTTGGAAGGTGTTGAACATTTGGCGGCCGAAGTCGCTGTGCACTTCCCGACGCTCAACATCCTTGTCAACAATGCGGGCGCCACGTGGGGTATGCCGCTCGACGATTTCAGCGAGCACGCGTGGGACAAAGTGATGGACACCAACGTCAAGGGAGTCTTCTTCCTGACCCAGCGGTTGCTACCCAACCTGCGTGCTGGCGCCACGATGGACGACCCGGCTCGCGTCATCAATATCGGCTCAATCGATGGTCTGCACGTCAACCCGATGGACACCTACAGCTACGCCGCCAGCAAGGCCGGTGTTCATCACCTGACTCGCGCGCTGGCCAAGAAGTTGGGGCCGCAGCACATCACGGTCAACGCGGTTGCGCCCGGGCCGTTCGAGAGCAAAATGATGGCGGCGACGTTGCAGGCTTTCGGCGAATCGATCGCAAAGTCCTCGCCCATGGGCCGCATCGGTCGCCCCGACGACATGGCTGGCGTGACGGTGTTCTTGGCCAGCCGTGCGGGATCGTACGTCACCGGTTCCGTGATTGCGGTCGATGGCGGCATCGCCACGACCGCGTGATTCCGACTGCGTGATTCCGCCCTGATTTGGCACCGGGTGTGGCGGTTGGGGCGCGCACTGCTGGCGATAGAGTTCTAGACCACGTTTCCGGCCCGGCCGGGCGTGCCCACCACACACTCCCATGTCGCAACATCACCCCGATCTCGCTACTGAGCAGGCGTTCATTGAGCACGCCTATCACTGCCTCGAGCAGAGCAAAGTCGACGCGTGGAAGCTGCGGGGGCTGCATGAGGGCACCCTGGGCGGCACTTTTCAGGCGCGTTACGAGCGCGATGTGTTCGACGAAGCGGTGTTCAACCGGCTGACACAGCTCGATCTCGGTGATGCTGCGCTGGTGTTCGGGCGCATTGATCGCTCCGGCGAGCTCGAAGCGAGCGATGGTGTCAACGGTGTGGAGAGCTTCCACATCGGGCGTCTCGCGGTGGCCGACGAGAACAGCGATCCGGTGGTCGTCGATTGGCGGGCGCCCGTCGCCGAGCCGTTCTACCGCGCGACTGGTCGCGACCCGTTGGGTCTGGTGCGTCGTCGCCACTTCCACGTCCACGGCCGACAATTGCTGGGCCTCGAGGACGAGCTGTTCGGCGAAGGTCACCTCGGCATCGGCGCAGAGGACGACGAACTGGCCATAATCGGCACGCGAGCGGCCGACCGGCCCGACGGCATTCGCGGCTACAGCACTCTGCTGGCGGCGCTCGAGCGGGGCCGTACTGGCCAGCTGGGCGACATCGTGGCCACCATTCAGGGTGAGCAGGACGAGATCATCCGCAGCCCACAGACGGGCGTACTCGTCGTGCAGGGCGGCCCCGGTACCGGTAAGACGGTCGTGGCGCTGCACCGCGCCGCCTACTTGCTGTACACCTTCCGCTTCCCGCTGGAAGACCAGGGCGTGCTGGTCATCGGGCCCAACCGGGTGTTCCTGCGCTACATCGAGCGTGTGTTGCCGTCGTTGGGTGAGGCCGGTGTCGAGCAGGTTGTGTTGGCCGACCTCGTGCACGATGTGCAATGGGCCCGCTACGCCATCGACCCCCCGGACAACCACCTGGCCGCCCGCGTGAAGGGCGATCTGCGAATCAGTCTGGTCATCGACAAAGCCGTCACCGACCGCGAGCGTCCGCTGCGCGAGGACTTGAAGGTGCCGTTCCGTACGGGCTACGTGCGCTTACGTGCGCAGGAATCCGCTCGCATCGTCCGTGCCGCGCAACGCCGGTTCCGCAAGCACAACGCAGCTCGCCGTTGGGTGGAGGGCGAAGTGTGGGCGGCAATGACGGCCGGTTGGCACGACGAGGAAACAACCGTTGCGCAGGTCAAGGAAGCCGTTCGTCACTTGCCCGAGGTGCGCGCTGCGCTCGAGCGGATGTGGCCCGTCCTGTCGCCCGCGCAATTGCTGCACGACCTCTACGGCAGCAAGGCGCTGCTGAAGTTGGCGGGGTCGAAACACCTCGCTGAAGCGGAGTACCTGTCGCTGTATCGCGAGCGCAAGGCCGACGTGACCGACGTGCGCTGGACCGAGCACGACGTCTCGATTCTGGACGAAGCACGCAGCTATCTGGGCGCCCGTCCGGCAAAGGGCACGCTCAAGCCCGACGAGGCCGACGAGATTCGCACCTACGGCCACATCGTTGTCGACGAAGTGCAAGACCTCACGCCGATGCAGCTGCGCATGGTGTCTCGGCGCTCGTTGAACGGCAGCATGACAGTGGTGGGCGATATCGCTCAGGCCACGGGCGCACTGGCCCCCAATGACTGGGACGACATTCTCAGGCATCTGCCCGCCACACGCGGTTCGCGAGTCATCGGGCTCAGCGTTGGTTATCGCATTCCGGCGCAGATCATGGAGCTCGCCAACAAGGTGATGATGGCTGCCACACCGTCGCTGCGGGCGCCGACCAGCGTTCGCGCTGGCGACGAGCATCCCGAGTTCTCGCATGTTGCCGCCAGCGAACTGCTGACGGCCGTGGTTGCCGCCACGAAAGATCTCGACGCCGATGTCGGCGAGGGCAACATCGCCGTTGTCGTTCCCGACGCCATGTTCGAAGCTGTGTCCAACGCGTTGGAGGCCGCCGGAATCGAGCACGGTAAGGCCACCCGCTCCGGTCTGGAGATGGGTATCACCGTCGTGCCGGTCAGCGTGGTGAAGGGTCTCGAACTCGATGGTGTGGTGGTGGTCGAGCCCGCCGACATCGTGGCTGGCGAGCAGCAGGGTCTGCGCGCGCTGTATGTGGCGCTCACCCGCAGCACCAAGCGCCTGTCCATCGTGCACTCGAAGCCGCTCCCCGCGGCAATGCTGTAACCGCTCGTCGGCTAGCCGAGGTAGGCCTGGACCAGGCTGGTGAGGTTCTTGAACGCTCGGTCGGCGTCGGCTGGGCGATTGCGGTCGGCGGCATCGCGGGTGCGTCGCACGACGAACTCGAAGTCGGGCACCAACTCGGGTCGGTTGGCCTCGATCTCGGGCCGCACCGCCGCCCACAGCTGCTCGATCCGCGTCGCGGCGTCGCCGTCGCCGTCGGCATTCATGACCTTCAGCGGCAAGCCCTGCACCTCGGCCAACATCAACGGCAGAAGTTCTGCAGCGGTGCCGGTGGGCAAGGTGGTGGTGGTCGCGCCAACCTCCGGCACGGTCTCCGCGCTGGAGTCGTACGTGGTGGGGCTGCAGGCGGAGAGGATTCCCAGCGCACAGACCGCAGCGATGGCGCGACGCCGAATGATTGAACGACTCATATTGAACGACTCATACTGAACGACTCATACGGTGACGAGGATGCGGCTGCTGGCGAACGAGCCGACGCCGACTGCGTGACCGTCGATCAGGATGGTGACGGTGCCGTCCGGTGCGGCGCCCGTGAGCACGCCCGAGTGCCCGGGCAGAATGCTGGATTCCTGGAGGAAGTCGAGCACGCCAGGTGCGAATTCCAGCTCCTCAGGAATGCGCACGACGGTGAACGAGTCGCCGACGGGAATCTCCGACAGCGCCACCATCGTCGGTGCGGCGTAGAGCGAGCCCGGGATTGGATTGCCATGCGGGCAGGTGGTTGGATTGCCAAGCACGCGGTCCATCGCGTCTTCGACAGCGGAGCTCATGACGTGCTCCCACTTGCCAGCCTCGTGGTGCGCATCCGCCCATGAGAGCCCCAACATGTCGGTGAGAAAGCGCTCGGCTAAACGGTGGCGTCGCACGACGCGTTGTGCGAGTTCCTGGCCAGAGTCGGTGAGGCGGATGGCGCCGTCGGTCGTGATGAGCCCTTCGGCCTCTAGCCGGCGAATCATTTCGCTGACGGCCGGGCGACTGACCTGCAGACGCTCGGCCATGCGAGCTTGGATGACAGCGACGTCGTCCTCGTCCAGCTCGAAGATGCACTCGCAGTATTCCTCGAAGGCTGGGTGGTGCTCTCCGATGGCAGGCATGTCGTCAGGCTACCCCTAGGGACAGAAAGCTTCCGCTCGTGCGCCGAACGCGCTCGTTATCGCCGTTTGAGCCAGGCCTCGCCGTAGCGCAGGCGGCGCTCGAGTTCACTGTTGGTGGCGCTGCCCACCGACATGATGCCCACCAGACGGTTCAGCTCGACCTGCACCTTCGCATGGCCGAAGCCGGTGTTGTCGACCAACCGCTTGGCCAGGTCCATGTTCTCGATGCGCAGCTCTTCCTTGCGCTCGGCGATGCTCTTCGCCCCTGCGAGCGGGAAGCCGGCGTCGGTGGGAATCTCGGGCAGCTCGATGGCATCGTCGGCAATACTGGCGTCGTCGGGTTCGGGAATCTCGGGCTCGTCGTCGAACATGGTCAACCCGGCCTCGGTGAACGCGTGCACGCTCATCCCGGTTGCGGTGGACGACAGCACGCTGAACAGCGAGAGCTGCTCGGGCATCATGTCCAGTTCCTGCTTTGCTTCCCGGTCGAGGTCGGCCTGGGTGAACTCGTCGTCGTTCAGGGCTGGCGGCTTCAGTACGTGGCGGCGGGATTCGGCGATTTGGAACGCGTGCTGCCGCAGGCGTGGGTCGTCGGGCAGGTACACGTACGCCTTCTGGCTGGTCAGCCCGCAAGTCCAGCGGACGAAGCGGCCGACGGCCTGGCGGAAGAACAGTTCGGTGACGACAGTGCTGGCGTAGACACCCACGCGCAGGCGAGGAATGTCGACGCCCTCGCTGACCATCCGAACCGCGACGAGCCACGGCCGAGTGCT
>JANOYI010000194.1:0-3985 GCA_031428795.1 Ilumatobacteraceae bacterium
TGGACCTTCGACAGCCACATCTTGTGGCAGGAGCCGTACGTGATCTACAGCCAGATCCTGGCGGAGACGCGCAACGTCACGGTCGGGCCGATGGTGACCAACCCGGCCACCCGTGACTGGACCGTGACTGCCAGCGTGTACGCAACTCTCAACGAGATGTTCGGTAATCGCACGGTCTGCGGCATTGGTCGTGGTGACAGTGCGGTGCGTGTCACGAATGGTGCGCCGACCAATCTGGCGACGCTGCGCGAGAGCATTCATGTCATCCGCGAGATGGCGAATGGGCGCTCCGTGGAATACAAGGGCAGTGAGCTTTGCTTGCCGTGGGCTTCGAAGAGTCGGTTGGAGATGTGGGTGGCCGCGTATGGGCCGAAGGCGCTTGCGCTCACGGGTGAAGTCGGCGACGGATTCATTCTGCAGTTGGCCGATCTGTCGATTGCGGAGTGGACGATCAAGGCTGTTCGTGACGCTGCGGCCGCGGCTGGTCGGAACCCTGACGACATCACCATCTGCGTTGCGGCTCCCGCGTACGTCACCGATGGCACCGAGGCTGGGCTGGCGTACGGGCGCGAGCAGGTCCGCTGGTTCGGGGGCATGGTTGGCAACCACGTGGCTGACATCGTTGCCCGCTACGGCGACGACGCGCCGGTGCCGAAGGCGCTCACCGACTACATCAAGAATCGGCAGGGTTACGACTACAACGAGCACGGCCAGACCGGCAACACCCACACGACGTTCGTGCCCGACGAGATCGTCGATCGGTTCTGCATCGTCGGCCCGGTGGAGACACATATCCAGCGCATGCAGGAGCTGAAGGATCTGGGCGTCGACCAGTTCGCGATCTACCTGCAGCACGACGACAAGGATCACACCCTGCAGGCGTATGGGGAGAAGGTCATGCCGGCTGTGGCCGAGCATGTGAAGGCTCGCTCGTGACGGCACGTATTCCCGTCACGGCACGCATTCCCGTCACGGCACGTAGCTGTGACGCTGCGTTCGCTTACCCCGAACCGCGTGCTGATGGGCGCGGCGTATGGTCGCGCTGTTCCGCATGAACTCTGACACCGTCCCGACCATCGCTCGCTCGCCTCAACTGTGGCTCCTGCGCGCTCGGCGCGCGCTGATGTTCTTCATGGCGCTTGCGCTGGTGGCCATCAGCTGGGAGCTGTACAAGAAGTTCGGGCCGCAAGACGGTGGGGAGGTCCTCGGCTGGCAGATTCTGCCGCGTGCGAAGGATCGGGTGATGCCCCACGTCGGCGACATGTTCAGTCGCTTCGGAGATCCGATCAGCCGCTCCTCTGATGAGACGGTGCTGTCAGTCGTCGCTGATGCGGTGTGGTTCTCGTTGCGTCTGGTCCTGGCTGGTTTTGTGATGGGTCTGATTGCAGGTGTCGCCCTGGCTGTCGTAATGAGTCGCTTTCGCTTCGCTGAACGGGCGATCCTGCCATACCTGGTCATTTCGCAAACGGTGCCGTTGATTGCGCTTGCGCCGCTGGTGGCCAGTTGGGGCGGCAAGGTGGAGCTGTTCGGATGGGAGTGGCCGCGCTGGCTTTCGGCCTCGGTGCTTGGCGCGTTCCTGACGTTCTTCCCGATTGCGGTCAACACGCTGCGCGGCTTGAAGTCGCCCACTCCCGCCTCGCTCGAGCTGATGGACAGCTTGGCGGCCCCGTGGCACCGCACGTTGTTCACGTTGCGGTTTCCGGCGGCTGTGCCGTACATCGTGCCCGGTCTCAAGCTGGGTGCCGCGGGTGCCGTGATTGGCGTGGTGGTCTCGGAGATTTCCACCGGCTTGCGCGGTGGAATTGGTCGTCTCGTGATCGAGTTCGGTCGGGCCACCACCAGCGATCCGGCCATCGTGTACACCGCGATCATTGGTGCGGCGGTTTTGGGTTTGATCATGGCGGCGCTGATAGCGATCGCCGATTCCTTCTTCATGCGGAACCGGCCGAAGGAGTCGTTGGCATGAGCGGAGTCCTTGTCGTGAAAGAGAGCGTTGCGTGAGTGCGGTAGAGGTTGTTGGGCTGGGCAAGGTTTTCAACGCTGGGAAGGCCAGTCAGGTCGACGCGCTTGTCGATATCAATCTGGCGATCGAACCCGGAGAGTTCATCTCCCTCATCGGGCCGTCGGGGTGCGGCAAGAGCACGTTGCTGCGGTTGATCGCCAACCTCACCGAGCCCTCGAGCGGTGGTGTGACGGTGAATGGCAAGTCGGCCAAGCAGGCGCGGCTTGAGCAGGACTTCGGCATGGCCTTTCAGCAGGCGGGTCTCTTCGAGTGGCGCACGGTCGCGAAGAACATCGAGCTGCCGTTGGAGCTGAAGGGTTGGGATCGCTCGAAGCGTCGGGCGCGAGCCCGCGAAATGCTGGAACTGGTCAAGCTCTGCGACTTTGCCGACCACATGCCCTGGCAACTCAGCGGTGGCATGCAACAACGGATTGCAATCGCCCGCGCCCTCGCGGCGCACCCACCGATTTTGCTGATGGACGAGCCGTTCGGCGCGCTCGACGAGATGACCCGCGAGCACATGCAGACAGAGCTGCTGCGCATCTGTGCGGAGACCAGGACCACGGTCATCTTCGTCACGCACTCGATTCCCGAGGCGGTCTACCTATCCACTCGTGTTGTCGTGATGTCGCCGCGGCCCGGCCGCATCACCGACATCATCGACGTTCCGCTCGGCGCGGCCCGCGATCTCGACACACGAGAGTCGGGCGACTTCTTCGGCAAGATCACGCAGGTCCGCGAGGCGCTGCGTGGCGCCGAGTACGGCACCGCTGGGCACACCGCCAACGGAGTCGACGACCGGTGACGGCCCGTCTCAATCCTGTGCTGCACGCCCTGTGGCCGCCAGCGCTCTTGGGCGCGCTGATGCTGTCGCTGTGGCAGCTGGTAGTGCGCGGCTTCGACTTGCAGCCGTACTTCCTGGTGGCGCCCACTGACATCTGGTCGGCGCTGACGGACAACTGGAACAACATCTGGGAAGCGATGCAGGTGTCAGGCACCAACGCGGCCTTCGGCCTCCTGTTCGGAACCATCGTCGGCGTGCTGACGTCGTTCCTGCTCAGTCGTTTCCGCATCGCCGACGAGCTGATCACGCCGATGTCCATCGCCATCAACGCCATCCCCGCATTCGTCCTGGTGTCGGTGTTCAACAACATGTTCTCCAGCACCAGCGAAGTACCCCGTCGGCTGATGGTGACGTTGGTCGTGTTCTTCGTCGTGCTGGTGAATGTCGCCAAAGGCCTGCGTCAAGTCGAGCCGGTACACGCTGAGCTGATGCGCAGCTACGCGGCAAGCGGCTGGGACGTCATGCGCAAGGTGCGCATCCCTAACGCCATTCCGTTCCTGTTCACCGCCCTGCGTATCGCGGCCCCACTCGCTGTGATCTACGCCTATGTGTCGGAGTACTTTGGTGGTGCACAGAACGGCCTCGGTAGCAGGATCACCAGCAACATCGCCAACTCGAAGAACGCCGCCGGGTGGGCATACGTCACCGGTGCCTGCCTGCTGGGGCTGGGGTTCTACTTGATCGCAATCATCTTGGAAGCGGTCGCCACGCCCGGTGGCCGCAACCGCAATCGGGAGGGTTCGTGACCCACCCGCACAGGCCTAGAGGAATCATTCCAAAAGGGGAGGAGCAACAATGAGGAAGCAACGAAACAAGGGTGTGATCGCAGCCTTGGTGGCACTCTCGATCGTGGCTGCAGCATGCGGCGATGACGAGACCACTTCGGACACGGCCGCACCGCAGGAGACCACGGCACCGGAGGAGACAACCGCGCCCGAGGAGACGACGGCACCGGAGGAGACAACGGCACCCAGCGACACCACAGCCGACACGACAGCGCCGGCCGAATGTGCCGAGCTGACGCCGGTGACGCTGCAGCTGCAGTGGCTCACACAGGCTCAGTTTGCCGGTTACTACGCCGCCGTCGACAAGGGTTTCTACGAGGCGATGTGTCTCGAAGTCACCATTCTCGAAGGTGC
>JANOYI010000195.1:0-4694 GCA_031428795.1 Ilumatobacteraceae bacterium
CCGAGGATTGCGCAGTTGCTGTCGAGAAAGTCGTGACCAAACGCGATGCGAGCCAACTCGATGCTGTCAGCGGCACGTTCTGGGGTCGTGACGGAACCCATGAACGCCTTGTCGCTGTACCGCAGGTGTGCGTAGACCATGTCGAGGTGACGCTTGTTGACCGGCACGTCGGTCGGCTCGCAGACCGTGCCCCCCGAGTGGTGTAACCAGGGTGTTGCGTAGGCGAGCTTGACGAAGTTCTGGAAGTCCTCCAGTGTTCCATAGCGGCGGCCGCCCGCAAGATCGCGTACGAACGGCGACCCGTAGGTCGGTGCCAGGACCACGTTGTCGCCGCCGATTCGAACTGACCGCGACGGGTTGCGCGCGTGCTGAGTGAACTCGCGGGGAGCGGTGGAGCACATGGCCCGAACATGGCCAGGGTCGAACCGCGCGCGCAGGCCATCAACGGACGCGCCGGCGTCGCGAAATAGTTGCAACGAGTGCTCGTCGTCGTGGAACTCGATGCCAATCTCGGCGAGAAGCTGATCAGCCTTCTGTTCCACCAACGCAAGACCCTCCTCGCTCAGCAGCTCGTAGGTCGGGATCTCCCGTCGAATGAAAGCGGGCCCCTGCCGATGCGCGTCCGCAGCGCGGAGAGCTGCTCGGCCAGCGCGCCCACCTGTGCGAGTTCGTGCTGGATTCGGTTCGCGCTCAGACACGGCGTACGCCTCCTTCTGGCCACCCCATGGCCAGTTCGTGGTACGAACGTACCATGAATAGTCACCTCGGAGCTCAGTGCGAACTGACATGCAGTGTCGCGCCTCATGCCGAGCCCTTAACCGGAACGGGTGTTCCAATTATTCACATAATTCATAGGCCGCAGTTCTTGACGCGGGAGATCGGGAAGGTTACGGTGCGCGTTTGCTGATGGGGGCATTGGCCCGCACTGAAGTCAAGGGGAAAAGATGGATCTGAAGCGATTCGATCGTGTTCGTCGCAATGCTGGCCCACTCGAAGGCGAACTGATGGACGCCTATCTGCAAGGTCGGGTCTCACGCCGGTCGTTCCTCGTTCGCGGGTCGGTCCTGGGGCTCAGCATGGTCTCGCTGAGCGCCGTGCTCGCCGCCTGTGGCGACGACGAAGAGGGATCAGACACCACCGATGCCGGCGGGAGCACGCCGACCGGCGAGACGACCGCCGAAACGACCGCCGAGACAACTCCGGCCGGCGGCCTCAAGAAGGGTGGCACGTTGCGTCTTGCGGCGCAGCGTCCCGGCAGCCCGCTCGACCCGGTCGCCATGGACAACATCGGTAGCTACTCGCCGGTCGTCATGGCCTTCGAGTACCTGTGCGGAATCGGTGATGGCTTCGCGCTCGCCCCGATGCTCGCTGAGGAGTGGAGCCCCAACGCTGACGGCAGCGTGTGGACGTTCAAGATTCGCCAGGGCGTCAAGTGGCACCAGGGTGGAGACTTCACGGCGGCCGACGTCGTTGCCAGCCTCGATCGTTTGGCGCCGACCAACCTGCAGGCGTACATCGATGCGGGTTCGGCGGTCGCAACTGACGCCTACACCGTCGAGGTCAGCCTGAAGGCCCCGGACGGCCAGTTCCCGTTCCTTGTGTCGCCGTACAACCCGCAGGCAGTCATGACCCCGGTCGATTACCCGCTGGGCACCCTTTTCGACCAGAAGCCCAATGGCACCAGTGCCTTCAAGCTCGAGTCCTACGACGTCGCCACTGGCGCGAAGTATGGGCGCTTCGACGAGTGGTGGGGTGGGGTCCCCAACTTGGACGCCGTCGAGTTCCTCTTCTCCGACGACAACGCAACTCAGATCAACGGTCTGCTCGGCGATCAGGCCGATGCCGTCATCCAGTTCGGTGTCAGTGACGCCGATGCCATCTTCGCGAACGACTCGATCACGGTCGACGCCATTCGCGGCGCCGGTCACCGCCAGATCTGGTTCAACGTCCGCGAGGGCACCTTTACCGACGTCCGCATCCGCGAGGCTGTTGCGCTCGGCATCGACCGGCAGGCACTCGTCGACACGGTGCTGCAAGGCCGCGGCGACGTGGGCAACGACCACCCCATCGCCCCGGCGTATGAGTTCTTCGACGCCAGCCAGCCCCAGCGCGAACGTGATGTCGAGAAGGCCAAGGCTCTGTTGGAGGAGGCCGGTGTGCCCGGTCTCGCAGTCACGATGCACGCACCCGATCTGCAGGAGATCGCGCTTCTTGCCGAGGTCGTCCAGTCGCAGCTGAAGGACATCGGGATGGACATCACCCTGAACGTCGAGAGCACGTCCACCTTCTACGACCGCTGGTGTGCTGTGTACGACAGCGAGACGGCTCCGGCCGGCTGCGACGGCGGCGAGGAGTTCGGCATCGTCGACTACGGCAACCGTGCCACCCCTGACGTGTACCTCGTGAAGGCGTACGCAACCGGTGAGTGGAACTCGGCGCACTACCTGTCGGAGGAGTTCAACACCGCCGTAGCGGCGTACCAGGCCACTGTTGACCTGGAGAGCCGTAAGGAAGCAATCAAGGCAGTACAGGAGATCGCCAATCGCGACATCCCGTACGTGATCCCGTACTTCTACAACACGCTCACGGCGTACAAGAAGAACTTCACAGGCGTGAAGCACACCGGTCTGGGCCACTACTTCGTGGGCACTGCTGGCTTTACCGAATAGACGCAATTCACTACACGGTTCCGACCCGCGACCTGGCACTCCTGATGGGGGCCGGGTCCGGGTCGGTGTCGTAATCCGGCGGATTTCTGGGGGGAAAGGGTACTCATTGCGGACATTTATTCTGAAGCGCCTTGCGTCGATGGTCATCAACTTGTGGCTGCTCGCCACGTTGGTGTTCTTCCTCGTCAACGTGCTGCCCGGCGATGTCGGCCGCAAAGTCTTGGGACCGACGGCAAACGCCACTGACGTTGCCAACCTCAACGCCAAGCTGGGCACCGACAAGCCGCTGATCGAGCAGTACATTCGCTCGATCTCGCGGGTATTCACCCTAGATTTTGGCGACTCGTTTGCTACTGGAGGTCCGGTGATGGAACTTTTGCTCCCGGCCCTTGGGCGATCGGCCAAACTGGCATTGCTCGCCTTCATCATCACCATCCCGATCTCGGTCGCCGCTGGCATCTTCGCTGCCCGTCGTCAGGGCAAATTGGCCGATCGCGCGGTGGTCAACCTCGGTCTGGCTTCGTCGTCAGTGCCCGAGTTCGTCTTCGCCTCCATCTTGCTCTCAGTGTTCGCGGTGCGCTTCAAGATCGGCAGCGTGTACGCCAACGTTCCGGACGGCACCAGCTTCTTCGGCCAGCTCGAGTATCTGATGTTGCCCGCCATGGCGCTGGTGTTCGCCTACTTCGGCTACATCGCCCGAATGACCAGATCGGGCGTGATCAACGGGCTCGCTGCCGACTACACCCGCACCGCAACCATGAAGGGCCTCGAGCCCGGCACGGTGATGCGGCGACACGTGATGCGCAATGCAATGGCACCGACGATCACTGTCATCTCCGTGCAGATCGGCTACCTGTTCGGCGGCATCATCGGTGTCGAGAAAGTGTTCAACTACGCCGGGCTCGGAACCATGATTTTGAACGGGGTGGGCAAGCAGGACGTGCCGGTGGTGCAGGCCGCGGTGCTGATGGTCGGCATCATTTACATGTTCTCCACGCTGTTTGCTGACCTCTTCATCGCCTACCTGAATCCCCGACTCAGACTGGCGGCAGGATCATGAGCCACACGCCCGAGGAATTGGAGGGGATTGCTATGCGTGCCGCGGCCTCCATCAGCGAGCGCCGCCAGGCGCGCCGTGAAAAATTGCGATTGTTGCGTCGCAAACCATCGTTCATCATCGGCCTCGTCATCGTGACGATATGGGTGCTGTGCGCGTTGTTCCCCGACCTACTCGCGCCGTACGACCCTCTGGACTACCGCACTGAGCTGAACGCCTCACCGGGCTGGCCGCACGTCTTCGGTACCGACAAGGGCGGACGCGACGTCTTCTCTCGCGTCATTGCTGGCAGCCGCGACATCCTCAAAATCGCTCCACTCGCGGCTCTCCTCGGTGTGTTGGGCGGCGTGGTTCTCGGGCTCTTCATGGGCTACCTCCGCGGCTGGTTCGATACCATCGCCAGCCGCTTCGTCGAGGCGTTCCTCGCCATTCCCGTAGTGCTGCTCGGGCTGCTGGCCGTGACCACGCTGGGTAAGTCCAACACCGTGGTCATCGGAGTGATCGCGGTGCTGTTCACTCCGGTCGTCGCCCGCACGGTGCGAGCCGCGGTGCTCGCCGAACGCGACCTCGACTACGTCACTGCGGCTCGCCTTCGTGGTGAGTCGTCGCCGTTCATCATGTTCCGCGAGATTTTGCCCAACGTCTCTGGCCCGATCGTGGTGGAACTCACCGTGCGCGTTGGCTTCGCGATCTTCACCGTTGCGTACCTGGCGTTCCTCGGCGCCGGCCCGCCTCCGCCGTCGCCTGACTGGGGCTCGCAGGTGAGCGACAACTTCAACTCAATCGTGTCGGGTTACTGGTGGTCCACGTTCTTCCCGGCGGCCGCCATCGGCAGCCTGGTGATCGCGGTCAACCTGATCGCCGATGCAGTGCAATCAGTGCTGGAGGAGTCATGACCACATCCGAGGGAAGCGCTCGTCCACCGGCACTGTTGGTGGAGGATCTCCAGGTCGTCTACACGGTGCGCG
>JANOYI010000196.1:0-2066 GCA_031428795.1 Ilumatobacteraceae bacterium
CGCCCAACAAGACCGCCAGCCACCGCGTCTACAGCCGCGCTGCCAGATCCCCGGCTGGTTCCACGACCTACGCGCCGACGCCGCCACCAACTACCGGCAGGCACGAGAGGCGCTCGACGACTCGATCACGAAGCGGGAGCGACTCGTCGAGATCGTCGACACCACCGCACAACGAATCACCCAAGCCAACACGATCTGCGCACCCTTCGATGATGATCTCAACACAGCCAGCGATGCCGTCAAACAAGCCGAGGCAACACAGCGTGCGGCGCAACACCGACTCGACCAGTCCGGGCTCCGCGGCCGTCGCCAAGCACGCAGCGAACTCGCCGCCGCCAACGAGAACGTCACCGAGACGCGCGAGTTGCTGGCCGCCGCACGTGTGCAGGCTCGCGAGCCTCAGGCCCGACGAAACGTCGCCCGTCAACAGATCGAGACAGCCCGCAACATGCTGAGGAACCATGACATCCTCACCAACTGGAACTACCTCCCCGAACACCTCTCAGCCGCCGAAGCCCACGTTGACGCCCTGGTCACCTGGCACGATTGGGCCACGGGCAAACCAGTCACACCCGGCCGTCTCTTCGACACAGTCACGGCGCTGCACGACATCGCCGCACACGAACCCGACAACGGCACCCGACAACTCGCCGACGTCATCCACGAATGGGCCGAACAGCACGGCGTCGAGCTCACCCGGCCGCCCGTGCAACAGCAAAGAACAATCGAAACCGGCATCGAGATCGACCTGTAGAAAGCCGGGCATATCGGCAGGTATGGGCGGGTCAGGTCAGCGCGATCGAACCGTCGTCGTTGATGACGCCGATCCGCACGGCACCGTTGCCGTAGTCGTAGACGTACTCGACGCACTTGCCGTATGTGTCGAGCATCTGAGCCAGCCGTGGATCTGCCGTCACCACGTCCAGCAATAGCCCGACGGCCGCCAGGCCGTCACGCTGGACAGCGTCCTCGGTGAGTTCGCTCGGTGCCGAATGAGTGAAGGCCGATACGTGGATCAGTCCGTCTGCGTTCGGCCATCCGACGTGGCGCTGGAAGCCCAGTGGGAGTTCGCGACGGACGACTACGAGTGGGCCACCGTCTCGTAGGAGCTCAAGCCCCAGCTCCCATCTTTCGCTTGGGATCTCATCGACAGCGAACTGGTTCATGGGCATCGTCCGAGATCCTCGCGCAGCGCAGATCGGCAGCTATGCACTCACGAACCTGCGGCAGTCACCTGCATAGACAACGCCTCTGGAGGCACTACGCCTGGAATGCGGCCCACAAAAGTAGCCATGTAGGACCCCACAGGGAGCGGCGCGTACGGTGTGTCACCAACACACAGCGGTATCCGCCCGTCGGCACTTTCGGCGTCTCTGGAGCACCCGCCGTAACTGGCTTGCACACGGATCGAAAGGCGGCTTTCGCCGACCGGCAGCACTAGTGGTTGCGTCGAACACTCCAATGAAAAGATCGCTTTGGCGGGCATGGACTCATTCGCCAACACGACACGAAACTTCGGTGCGCAGCCATCGTCGAGAATCGTTACTGGGCTTCCGGTGGAGTTGTTCACCACTATCCAACCCTCCACGACTGCGTTTCCAGCGACCTCGTCAGTCGGGAACTCCATTCGCATGGTCACCGACTCATTGGCGGATGGTGCCGGTGATGCCGGTGGGCTGGTCGTCGCCGACGGAGCGGATTGCGGCGTGATGCCAGCCGACTCGCTCCCGCAGCTCACCAGCAGATAGCCAGCCGCGACGAGGGTCACCAGTGGGCGATTTCTGAGCACTCCTCTTTGACGTCGTGTCCGTTCCATCGGTTCCCGAATGGTAAGGCACAGGAACGGACCGCAGATCGGCAGCTCGGCGCAAGCAAGCGGTTCAGCTGAACCGCTCACTTCGGCAGATCTGGCTCACGGAGAATCAACGCTCACGTCGCCGTTGGCGTTGACGATCAGGACGGCATTCGCTGTTAGCGGGTTGCATTCAGCCCCGTTGCCTCGGAAGGGCCTCGTCGCCGCTGTGCCCTCGCGCAAGATCTCAGTCCCGTCAGGCTTCACGACACGC
>JANOYI010000197.1:0-2362 GCA_031428795.1 Ilumatobacteraceae bacterium
GACCCCAGCCACACCCGGTTGCACGTGATTCCTGGTCGGCCACCCGACCTCGTCAATCCCCCTCGCGGCTGCCGCTTCTCTCCTCGCTGCTCGTTCGTTCAAGACAGGTGTCGCGAAGAAGAGCCGCCGCTGATGACCGCCGAGCACCCCGAACACGTCTACGCCTGCTGGTACCCGGTCGGGTCTCCGGTACACCGCGAACGCACTGCACAACTGCAAGCCGAAAAGGTAGGAGCTCACTGATGGCGGGCAGCGGAAAGGCGCATTTGCGCACCGAGGGCGATGTGTTGTTACGCGTCGAAGATTTGGTCATGGAGTTCCCCGTCGGTCGTACCGGGCTCGTCGTTCACGCAGTCAGCGGTATCAGTTTCGACGTGTTGCGCGGCGAGACACTGGGTGTCGTTGGCGAAAGCGGCTGTGGAAAGAGCACCACCGGCAAAGCGCTGATGATGCTGCCCAGGCCCACCAGTGGATCAGTGACATTCGAGGGCGAGGAACTCACTGCACTGGCGCCCAATGACATGCGCGCTGCCCGCACGCGGATGCAAATGATCTTCCAGGATCCGATCTCGTCGCTCAACCCGCGACGCAAGGTGCGCGACATCGTGCGCGAGCCCCTGGCAATCTGGAAGCGCGGCTCGACGAGCGAGCAGCTTGCCAAGGTTGACGCGCTGCTTGAGGAAGTTGGCATTGATCCGCAGCGAGCCGCCGAGAGCCAGGCTCACCAGTTCTCGGGCGGGCAGTGCCAGCGCATCTCGATCGCTCGTTCGCTGGTCCTCGACCCGACGTTGATCATCTGTGACGAACCCGTCAGTGCGCTCGACGTCAGCGTGCAAGCCCAGGTGCTCAACCTGTTGGAAGACCTCAAGGCCAAGCACGGGCTGACATTGGTTTTCATTGCGCACGACCTAGCCGTCGTCAAGAACATCAGCGACCGCATTCAGGTCATGTATCTGGGCAAGATCTGCGAAGTGGCGCCGTCCGATTCGCTGTACGACTCGCCGGCTCACCACTACACCAAGGTGCTCATCGACTCCATCCCGGTGCCCAACCCCGATGTTGCCGTGCACCAGGTTGCAATCCAAGGCGAGCCGCCGTCGCCGGTGATGCCGCCCCCCGGTTGTCGGTTCAACCCCCGCTGCCCCGCCGCCGACATACGCTGCAAAACTGAGGAGCCACAGCTTCGTCAGGTGGGCGAGGGCCACTTCGTGGCGTGTCACCACCCGCTCATCGGTGGCGAGGCGCCCAGGCTGTGAGTCCGGTCGTCGCCGACTAGGCGTTCTCGCTCTCAGCCGTTCGTGTAACTCGGCGGGCGACGTTCCACGAACGCTGCCATTGCCTCGCGATGATCAGCGGTGGCGCTCGCCATGATCTGTTGGCGATTTTCGATGTCGATCGCGTTCTGTAGCCCGGGAATCTCCAGAGCGCCCCACATGCCCTCCTTGGTCAGCGCAACTCCAAATGGGCTGTTGCGCATGATCTCGGCCGCCTTTGCGAGAGCAGCGTCCATCAGCGTGTCGTCGTCCAGCAAGTCCACGACGAGGCCGATGCGGTAGGCCTCTTCGGCGTCGAACACCCGACCTGTCAACATCAGCTCCTGGGCTCGCGCCACACCGACGATCCGTGGCAGTAGCCAACTGGTGCCAATGTCGCACGCCGAGAGACCGATACGAATGAACGCCGCGTTGAACCTCGCAGAACGAGACGACAGGCGGATGTCGGAACCAAGGACCAGCGCGAATCCTCCCCCAGCGGCCGGACCGTTGACGGCCGCAATCACCGGCTGCGGCAATGACCGTAGCGCTGGTATGAGCGAGGCGATGTGCTTTTGCACTGCGAACCCCGCCTGGGTGCGACCCAGGTGTTCGGTGTTCGGTGCGGTGCCATAACCGCGCAGATCGAGACCAGCGCAGAAGCCGCGCCCGGCACCCGTGAGGATCACCACTCGTGCGGTCGGGTCGACGGCGATGTCGTGGATGTGCTCGTGCAGCGACTGCACCAATTCGGCGGTCATCGAGTTCAACGACGAAGGGCGGTTGAGCGTGAGGAGAACCACGCCTTCCGTGGGCGAGGTGCGTTCGATGACTGCCATACCCCATGGTGTCCGATTCCGTGTCGCACCGACGAGTTACGCTCACCAAGTGTGCCAGGGCACTGAGCGAGGTGGCGCGACACTCGGTGCACTTACACGAGTGGGCCGAACTGACTCCGCACGACGCTGCATTTCGACTGCGGCTGCTGCCCGGCATCGGCCAGTGGACCGTCGGTTCGGTGATGGCGACCGCATTCGGTGATCCCGACGCGATCGCAGTCGGCGACTACCACCTCAAAAATGCGGTCGTCCATGCACTCACCGGAAGGG
>JANOYI010000198.1:0-8946 GCA_031428795.1 Ilumatobacteraceae bacterium
TCACTGGGTGACAAAATCCACGATGCCCTCGTCGAACGCGGTGTCTTGGTTTTCCGTGATCAGACTGTTCCCCCAGAGGTGCACCTACGACTCGCTGCGGCCCTGGGTGAACTCGGTGTCCCGCACCCGCTGTACCCCGCAGTGGAGGGTGCGCCACAGATCAACATCATCCGCAACGACGCGGCGAATCCACCAGAGGCCGAGTTCTGGCACAGCGATTTGACCTGCAAGACCGATCCTCCGTTTGCCTCGGTGCTGCGAGGTGTCCGCATCCCACCCGTTGGCGGCGACACGCTGTGGGTCGACATGCGTGCTGCGTGCTCGGCTCTGCCGACGTCACTTCGAGAACGCATCGAGGGCCGCATGGCGCGGAACACCCTGGCGCATGCATTTCGGTTCCTGGAAGATTTCGGACAGACCGATCGTCAAGACCGCCTCGGAACCGAGCGGGCCGACACCGTCGCCGAGCATCCGGTGATCATCCGGCATCCGGTCAGCGGTACAGAGGTGTTGTTCGTCAACGAAAGCTTCAGCGAACGCATCGTCGGCATGGACGACCAAGAGAGCGCCGCCGTGCTTGCGGAGTTGTTCGCCTTTGCCCGCCACCCTCGTTTCCAGATGCGTCTTCGTTGGCAACCCGACACAGTCGTAATCTGGGACAACTGGACCACGCAACACTTCGCCAGCGGCGATCACTACCCGATGCACGAACGTGAAATGCACCGCGTGACCGTGGCCTCGAGCCGTCGCGCCGGACTTTTCAGCGGGACGTCGCACACCTCGCGACCTGCACTATTCGGCAAGTACTGAGGGTTACGGGTGGCGCGTTGCGGGTACGTCGAATTCATGAACGACATCAGCGACACCCACAGCACGCCCGACCCAATTGATGAGGAAGCAGCGGAGATCGACGCCCGATCGCCAGACGCACCGGAGCAGATCGAAGAACTCGTCAAGCATGCCGACTCACTCGGCCGCGATGCGAGCCTTCCTGGCGACGAGTAACGCGCTCCAGTTCACAGGAGGCCAAGGTGCCGCTGATCGTCCTCGGTGTGGTCTTCGGGCTGGGGCAGGCGGTTCCTATCTGGCTCGGTCTGACTCTGCTCAGTGAGTCGTCCACAACTTCCGTCACCTTTCGTACATCGGACGACGGCTGACGAACGCTAGGCACCCGGCGATTCATTGGGCGGCGAGTCGGGCGGGAGAGAGCCCTCGGCGCGGCGGTCCGACATGGCGGAAAACACTCCGGCGTCCACCTCCGATGCTGCTGGTCCGTAGGTCAGCACCATCGTTCCCTCCGCGCCGCACACTGGGCACGAAGTGGCGACCACGGTCGCCATGTCGGCCGGATCGGACGCGCCTTCGAGGCGTCGCACGCTTTGCATCGAAATTTTCGAGGCAGCGAGCACTGACTGGCACTGCCCGCAGCGCACGAGGCCACCCTCTTCGGCCCAGAAGTCGGTCACGAATCCGGCTGCCTTGTAGCCGTCGATCACTTCGATGAGCGTCGTGTTGTCAGAGGGCTGCTCGGTTGGAGTGCCTGCTGGCTGATTGTCGGGGGTCATGTTCGGAGGTACCCCGAAGTTGAACTGGTCGAAACGTCGATCTCGTCGGCGCGGTGACCTCAGGTCGGGATTCCTCGTGATTGGCGCTTCGTGAGCTGTGCGATGCCCAGCGCATCACGCCGGTTGCAGTCAGTACGAATGCGACAAGCGAGGTGGTCGACCTTGTTGACAAGCCGATGGGCACGATCGTCCATTTGCGCGTGCTACCGGGGACGATCGAGCAGTACCGCCGACTGCTCTCGCGCTTTGGCGGGTAGTTGGATCTGGTCGCCTGCCTCAGCGATGGAGCGAGGACTCTTCTCGGACTGCGTCACCCAATGACTGTTGGAAGTCGTCTGTCAGGTCATGAGCAATGCAAGCGGAATCTTCACCCGGACCCGGTCCCTCGTTGTAGCGGGGTCGATGATCAGCACCTTGATCGTTGGCTGCGGCAGCGATGACAACTCGGAGAACCCCACCCCGCCGGAGCGGTTGCAGGTGCTACTGGACTACAGCCCGACCTTGTCGGATGCCGGCGCGTTGCTGTACCTGGCATCCAACCCCGACGTCGAACTGCTCGCGGTGACCCTGGCCGGGACAGGCGAAGCGGATTGTGAACCAGGCACGCGCACCACCCGCGCGTTGCTCACCGTTACTGACGACGCTGACGTGCCGGTGGGTTGCGGGCAGAACACCCCGATGGTCGGTGATCGTGACTGGCCCGACGAGTGGCGAAGCGAGGTGAACCGGTGGGGTGACGAGATGCTGCCTGCCGTCGAATCGGAACCGGTCAAGGACGGCGAGCAACTCCTCATCGACACGCTCGACGCGGCGACGACACCAATCACGGTGGTCGCCGTTGGGCCGCTGACGAACCTGGGAGTGGTGCTGGCAGCCCGCCCCGAGCTCGCGTCCCGCATCGAGCGAATCGTGATCATGGGTGGTGCCGTGACGGTCCCCGGCAACGTCGAAGCAGCGCCGACGGCGGAGTGGAACATCTACATCGATCCCGAGTCCGCCCGCCGTGTGCTCGCCTCCGGTGTGCCGGTGACGTTCGTGCCGCTCGACGCCACGAACTACCTCCCGTGGACCGAGCGCCTCCTTCGACGGCTGGCCTCTCTGGACGGGCAAGCGGCCCGAACCGTTCACCAGCTGGCCGCATCGCGACCGACTCTCGAAGGCTTCTACCTCTGGGATGAGCTGGCTGCCATGGCCGCCATCTCTCCCGAACTCGTCACGACCGAGTCCATGTCGGTCAGCATTGACGACGCCGGCGCCACGTTGGTCGACCCTGAGGGAGTAGCCGTCGACGTCGCTGTCAGTGCCGACACCGACGCAGCATCTCAAGAGTTTCTCCGCACGCTCAACGGTGGCACCTTGCCTGACGTCGTGCCGCTCACCGAGGCAGAACTGGACTACATGGTGACTGTGGGAGCCATCGATTCCAAGGCCAATGCCGCGCTCTCGGACGTCTACGGCTCGCTTGCACCAGATGATGGCGACCCGCGCGTCGCGGTTGCGACATTCATCGAGGGTTTCGTCGAGGCCGTCACGGCGATGGTCGCGGAATTGGAGAGTGTGGAGCCTCCGTCCTCGCTGCAGGACGCGCATGCCGACTATGTCGAGCACCTCAAGCAGTTCGTCGCGATTCGGGACGACCTCCTCGCAGCTGTCGCCGTGTCCGAAGCCACCGATGTTGACCAGGTGATGGCCGACGTGACGACCCGTATCTCAATCGAGTCCAGCCTCGATAAAGCGCGTGCCGCCTGTCAGGTGCTCGAGGACTATTCGTTCCTCCACGACGGTCCCCGCCCGTGTTCGTCAGCCGCTCAACGTTGACGCAGCCTGGCCTGGCGATGGTGCAGCGACATTTGCCTTGACAGCGACGGCTTGCGGCGCGTGAATGAAAACTTCCCGAAAGGAGGCGCGCGTGTCGACTGCAGAGCACCTGAGTTTCGTGGCGCCAGATGAAGTGCGTGATATGCCGCATGGTCGGGCGGAGATCATCAACATCGGCGGCAGCCAGATCATGCGAATGACGCTGCAGCCCGGATGGCACTGGGCAGAACACGTCAAACCCATCGCTGGTACCGACCTCTGTCAAGCACCCCATTTCCAATACAGCCTCTCTGGCCGTCTTGGGGTGCGAATGGCTGATGGCGACGAGTTCGAAGTCGGCCCGGGCGAGGTGAGCTACCTAGAGCCCGGTCACGACGCGTGGGTCATCGGCGACGAACCCGTTGTCGCGATCGACTGGGGCGGCGCCCACGTCTGGGCCAAACACAAGTAGCGCACAAGTCGTCGTTCAGCCGTCGTTGCCGTTTCGGTTCAGCGGGGCGAGAAGTTCAAGGAGTGACTGGGAAATCGACGGGTCAAGCTGACCGTCGTCCACCCACTCTTCAATCTGATCGCTCAACTCGGAAGCGCGTTCGCGCTGCTGCTTGTTCGCCTTCTCAGCCAGCAGCTCGCCCAACGACTCCGTGAGCTGGGTCCCAGCGGGGCCGACGAGCGCCGGGTTCGCCTGAAGCTGCTGCAGGAACACCTGCAGATCGTCGGTGAGCGGAAAGCCGGGGATGATCTCGCCGATGACGGGTACTGGCAACGGGGTCGGGGGCGCCGCAGTGGCAGGCGGTTCGGTGGGCACTGGTTCAGTGACCGGCACTGTGGTCACCGCCGTGTTCACGTCTGCGCCCGGCCCAACGCTGGGGTCATTGCGTGTCAGCATCACTGCGAGCCCGATGAGGACCAGAGTGATCAGCGCGATGAAGACCAACGGAATCGAATGCAGGCGTCGCGTGCTTGGCTGCGCCACCGGCATTGCAGGTGCGTAACCAGCCAGAGCTGGCATCACGGCAGTGGATTCGCCGATCACCTGTGTCTGGAGCGCGGACTGTGGCAACGGCGACGGTGGTGGTGACCACGTCGGCGAGAAGGCCGCAGCCATGTCGGCTGCGGTGGCAAAGCGGTCAGCCGGGTCCTTCTCCAGCGACCGCGCCACCGCGGCGGCGACGGGCGTCGGAACCTCGGCCCGGAACTCGCGCACATCGGGCGCGGCTCGCGTCTGCTGCGCGAGCGCAACGGCAACCGGAGAATCGCCGACGAACGGGGTGCGGCCGGTGAGCATCTCGAACAACACGATGCCCATCGCGTACACGTCAGTGGCGGGCGACAGGGGAGCGCCATTCGCTTGCTCGGGTGTGAGGTATCTGGGAGTGCCGATGGTGGTTCCGGTGCGGGTGACCGCGTCTTCCAGGTCGTCGAGCCGCTTAGCAATGCCGAAGTCGGCGAGTTTGGCGTCACCGTCGGGTGCCAGCAGAATGTTGGCAGGCTTCACATCGCGATGAATGATCCCGACGGCGTGAGCGGCGGCGAGTGCCCCCAGCACCTGCGTTGCTATCCGAACGGCATCCGCCACGTCGAGCGATCCCTTGGTGGTGAGGTGCTGCGCGAGCGAAGGGCCATCGACGCGTTCCATGACGATGTACAACTCGCCTGAATCCTCTCCAGCGTCGAATATTGCGACTGCGTGCTTGTGCACGAACGCTGCGGACGTTGGACCCTCACGGAGAAATCGCTCGCGACCCGCCGGATCGGCTGAAGCGGCGAGCCCGGCGTTCAGCAACTTGATAGCTACTGGACGATTCAGGCGGGTATCGACAGCGGTAAAAACGCGCGCAGAACCGCCTTCGCCGATCTGCGCGGCGAGCTCATAGCGGTCTCCAACAATCCGAGTCATCCGCAACCACCTTCCCAATACTGGACTTGCCGAGACATCAACTTACGCATCGGCTGACGCTCAGAGAGGTCGGGCGGCTGGCGGTGTGGTTTGCTGCTCGACTTCGGTGGGTACCGATTTGCCATGACAGACCACGACGCGCCTTCGATGGGTCGGCCAACCAGCCCAAACCCGTGGTGTCTCAACAGTTAGCGAACCTCCCGACTAGCGGAGGTCCGGTTACTTCCCCACAAATCTGAAAGAGGCAAACTCCGACGAACTTGTCTGTCTCTTTGGCGCGAAGGCGTCCGAAGGGGGTTGAAGTGGTCCTTTGGCCCTAGGCGTTGCGCGCGGAAACCATGAGCCTGACAGTGGCGGAGAATTTCTCGAGAGGGAGAAGCAATCGTGACTATCAGTGAGTCGACAACGTTGGCCGAGGCCGTGAACGAATTCCCGCAGTTGGCGCGCGAGTTCGAGCGTCGAGGCCTGGACTATTGCTGCGGCGGTGGCCGCACACTCGCCGAAGCGTGTGCGCTGGCCGGCATCGACCCGGCGGCGACAGTTGCCGAGCTCTCTGCCGAGACTGAAGAGTCGGACTCGCCGGAGTGGACAACCATGTCGGCAGACGCCCTCGTCGATCATCTCGTAGCGACCCATCACAGGTATCTGTGGGACGAGTTGCCCAGAGTGACCGCACTGGTCGACAAGATCGTCGGCGTCCACGGCGGACGACATCCCGAGCTCGTGGAGATCGCTTCGTGCTTCGGGAAAGCGCGCGCTGACCTCGAACCACACATGCTCAAAGAGGAACGCGTGTTGTTCCCCATGATCCGCGAGCTGGCGACCTCGACTGGCATGCCGTCGTTCCACTGCGGCTCGCTGCAGAATCCGATCTCGGTGATGTTGACCGAACACGACGCCGTCGGCGACCTGCTTGCCCGGCTACGCCACCTCACCAACGGCTACACACCGCCAGCGGACGGCTGCGGTTCCTACCAGGCGTGCTTCACGGCGATGGCAGAGCTGGAAGCTGACACCCACCTACACATCCACAAGGAAAACAACCTTCTGTTCCCGATGGTGGTGCGGTTGGAAGCCGAGCGTCAGCGAGACGCCGGGGTCATGTAGAACCACGTTCATCGTGTCCCCTTGTCGTCCATGCCAACCCGAGGCGGTCGGCTGCTTGCTCGATCGCGGCGATGAGCCGATCGATGGAACCCTCGCACAGTTCGAGAGCTGCGGGTGCGAGAAGGACCACCTCACCATTGTCGGTCTCGGCGACTACGACTGGCGCCTGATTGTTGGCCGCGTTGCGGACCGATTCGGGCTGGTCGTTGCGATGGTATGAATCGAACGGCACTTGGAGCCCCGCCTGGCACGTCTTCCACTCGGGTCGTTGCCGAATTGCTCCGTGGGTGAGGTCGCACAGTGAGCAATGGCGTCGGCCGAGCCGAGCGCCAACGAAGTACGCCACCTCGCCTCGCAGAGTGCTGTCAGCGTCGTAGACCCCCACCAGCCTGATGATGTACGCACCAGTAGCGTCGGCCGTCATGAAGCAAAGCTAGATGGGCTTTTGCGCCCGGAATGAATTGGCAGTCGATCACCGGGGTACGCCTGCTCTCCACACTGTGCTTGACAGTCTGAGTACTGAACGGCAATATCTCGGCAACGAGTTCTGCCGGAGCTCCATTGCGATGGGATACCGAGATGCTCACAGAGGGTGCACGATTTCGCGTAGATGGTTCCGCCGAAGGCACTTGCCTCTTACTCACGGGGGAATTCGATATGTTGTCGAGTGCTGAGCTCGCGTCGGCCGTCGAACGTGTGCTCGCGACGCATGGGCAAGTTGAGCTCGATCTTTCGGGTGTGACCTTTATGGACTCGTCCGGCCTGCAGGTCCTGTGCCTCGCGCATGCCAACGGCCCGGTTCGCTTGCGCGGCGTGCCCGATCATATTCGGGCACTCTTCGCTCTGACGGGCCTCGACGTCGTACTTCACATCGACTCCGAGCCAACCGGGTAGCCGACCCGAGCGAGGTGAGCTACTGCAACCGTACGTCCGCGAACCGTGCAGACAGAGAAGTGCTCCGAGAGTGAACGTGCGATAGCTAGGCCACGGCCTCGTGCTTGAGCCGCATCGGGCAGGACGAACGTCTCGACGTCCCGAGACAGCCACGTTCCGGCATTCGCGACCGAAATCACGACATCTTGGCGATCTGACGACAGCCGCACATGGAGGCCGATTTTGATGCTGTCAGAGGCGGCGGACTCCACTGCATTCGACGCTAGTTCGCTTGCCACGAGCATGACGTCTGCCGTGAGACCCTCGGCCACGCGCTCTGATCGGAGTGCGTCGGCGATGGCGTGCCGAAGCCGGCCGAGTTCCGCTGGATTCCGTTCGATCTCGAACACGTCCATCAGCTCGCCCGCCGCGCTGCAATGACGAGAACATCGTCGCTGAGGCGACTTCGTGCGTGCTCGATGGCCGCGTCGACACAGGCGTCTGCGATCGACCGCGGCGAGTCCGCCTGCCGCGCGGTGATGACGCGATGGATGAACGCCTTGCCCAACTGGCGGCCGTCAGGCGAGCGAGCCTCTGTCACCCCATCGGTAAACAGCACCACAAGATCGTCCGGCTGTATGTCGATGACGCGGACGTCGTGGAAAGCGTTGGGCAGTCCTAACAGTGGCCCCGTCAGTGTCCACTCCGAGCTATTGCCATGACGAAGATGGAGCGGTGCGGGGTGACCAGCATTCACGAACTCAATTGATTCACTCAACGGGTCGACAACGAGGAATATGGCCGTGGCGATTGTGCGTCGACGAAGCAGCTTGGCGTTGACGCTCGCAACGATTGTGGAAAGGTCCGCGCCGATTTCCCACAGTGCGCCGATGTGGGAGCGCAGGCCGTAGGCAACCACCGCCGAGTAGACGTCATGCCCGGCAACATCAACGAGTGCTATGAGAGTGGCCTCTGTGGGTTGCTGGCGGATGTGGACCTGGACGGAATCGCCTGCCAGGTGACCTGTGGCGGGTTGATAGCGCACCCCGAAGTCCCATCCAGGCAGATCCGGTGAGGCGATGATCATCTCCGCGGTGATCGCTTCGACCAACGTGTCGATGTCGCTCTCATGCTCGTTTCTGCGGCGTGTGGCCTCGAGTTCGTTGCGCAACTGTTGCTCTGTGCGGCTCATCACAGCGCTTGGGATCAGCACGGCACCGCTGAGTACACCGACTTGGAGCACCGAAAAGATCGATTGCGCCAGCTGTTCCTCCGGCATCACGCGCGCAAGGGCCACGCCGAGAAGCAAGAGAAGTGCCGGCGTGATGACCACGGCGAGCGTGACTCGACGCGTGACGCCACCAGCAATGCCGCCGTTCAACAGGTGTCCAGGCAGACCGACGTTTGGCCGCAAGCACACGATGGCAAAGCCAAGGAACATGATGCCGAGACCGGTGTGCAGTGCCATGCCGACATACACGGCCTGAACGCCGAGTTCGGCTCGATCCACCCCGAGGAGGTAGCCGACTACCGCCGACAGTCCGACGGATGCTCCGGCGATGGCGAGTGCCTGTCCGAGGCGTGGTGTCCGCCGCAGAATCAACGTCGCCAGCGCGCTCGCCAGCAGTAGGAAGGCCACGCAGGTTTCTGGCGCAGGTCGCCCCCCGACGGCGGTGGTGGCTTCCA
>JANOYI010000199.1:0-18261 GCA_031428795.1 Ilumatobacteraceae bacterium
GTGATGCTGCCGTCGATGGAAACGCCCGACATTTTGCCCGCGAACCACCGGCCGACGTCACCCTTGCGAAACCGCACCGGTTCGCCGGCGCGCAACCCAAGACGTTGAAGTGTTGTTGCGTCGATCACGGGTGAGTCATCCGCCGGCGAGCATGCGTGCTTGCAGCTTGCGCATGCCCGCGAGCCAACGGTCGTAGTCTCCGGTCTTGCGTTGCAGATAGATGAGTACTTCTTCGTGAGGGAGGATGAGAAAGGTCTCGGCGTTGATGGTGGCAACAGCGACCTCGGCGACCTCGGCTGGCTCCAACACGCGGCCAGCAGAGCGGACAACACTGCTGCTGATGCCAGTCGCCGGGTCATCGCCGGCGCGAAGCATGGCGGTATTGACGCCCTGTGGGCACAGGCAGCTGACACGGATGCCAGCGTCGCCGTAGGTGATGCTCATCCACTCCGCGAAAGCCACTGCCGCGTGCTTGGTGAGGCTGTACGCAGCGGAGCCGATCTGGCTCAGCAAGCCTGCGGCGGAGGCGGTGGAACAGAAGTAGCCCTCACCGCGCTCGAGCCACCCGGGCAGCAGATATTTCGCTGCCCAACGGTGGGCGTGGACGTTGACGTTGAACGCGAGTTCCCACTCAGATTCGGGGCTCTCTGGCCCGCGGCCAATGCCTACTCCGGCATTGGCGAAGAACAAATCGATCGGTCCGAATGCTGCCTCGGCTGTCTCGATGAGCACACGGTTGCCCTCCTCGGTGCCCACGTCAGCACCGACCGCGAGTGCGCTACCGGGCCGTCGCGCATTCAGTCGATCGGCGACAACACCAGCGGCCGCGACCTGCAGATCGGCGACGACGACCCGAGCACCCTCGGCGTGAAATCGTTCGGCCAGCCCTTCGCCAATTCCGCCGGCTGCACCGGTGACCACTGCGTGCTTCCCCATGAGTTCCATTCGGCGCAGCGTAGGCGGTGACGGCAGCCACACACAGGAACGGTGATGCTCCGTCCGTTCCGCAGTTGTTGGTCGAGCGCGGCGCTACCATGCCGGGAGAAGTTGAGCGGACGATGTACGTTCGTGACACGCCAGCCCATGAAGGAGCAGCACAGTGACCGAGACCACCGATGCAGTCATCCACGAGGCCTTGAGCGTGATTGACAAGGCGCTTTCGCAGATGATGAGCCGAGAGTTGGTGTCGTCGGGTGAAATCACCGACGTGCTGCTTGACGTGCGCACGTTACTAACCATGCCGCAGCCTGCAGTTCCCGCTGCCGTCTAGCTCTGCCGTCTAGCTCTGCCGTCTCAACGAACTCCCGCTGCCCCTAGGCGGAGAGTAGGTCTTTGAATGCCCGCACGAGGCAATCGTGTAGGAGCTGCGGCTCGGTGACTGCTGCAACGTCGATGTTGACGCCCATGTCGAGGCTGTGGTTGTAGCTCAGCAGGGTCAGGTTGAACGCCACGCCGCCCAACGGGCCGACCGGGTAGTTCTCCAGCAGCTGCGCGCCGGCGATGTACATCGGCACCGCTGCGCCGCGCACGTTGCTGGTGGCGAAGTCGATGGTCTGTGCCTGCTGGCGAGCCAGCCGGGTGATCATGCTGGTGGGCAGCGCCGCCGCCACAGCGGCAAGCGTGTCGAGCGAGGCGGTAGCGCTGGCTTCCTTGGCCGCGCCGGCCGCCGCTTGGATAGCAGCGAATCGTTCGCCGATCGGCATGTCGCCCGTGGGAACCAACATGCGTGCCAGCGAGAACGCGTTTGCGCCCGAGGTTTCGGTGCGAGTGCTGATGGCCATGCTGGAACGCAACAGCTCGACGGGGGAGCCCATGTCGCGGTGGTAACGACCAGCAGCCTCGGCCGCACACGCCAAGAACGCAGTGTTGAGCGTGCCACCGAGTCGCTTGGCGGCGGCCCGCGTCTCACCGAACGGTGCCCGCAGCACTTCCATCCTCCGGTGCAGCGACCGCTTGGTCCACAACGGCGAGTGCGCGCCTTCGGTATCGCCGAGCTGCTGCATCACCCCGCGGACCGTGTCGGCAGCGGCCGAGCCAGCCTCCGGAATGCCTGTCGGGTCCATCAGCAGATCCTTGATCTGCTTGAGCAGCCCAATGGGCATGCGCAGGCCACCGTTGAGGAGCTCGCGCAAGAAGTCGGGCGACGGCACGTCCTCCGCCGCGGCCTCCTCCGCAGCGGCGATCAGATCAGGATCGAGTGGCGGCAGTTCTGCGACGTCGCGCTCGAAGTCAAGGAACTGCAAGCTCAGCCGAACTCCACCCTCACCATCGACGATCGTGTGATGCATCTTTTGGATGAGAGCGCTCTTGCCGCCGCGCAGTCCATCGACAATGACGAACTGCCAGAGCGGACGAGTGCGATCGAACGCATCGCACGCAATCAGGCTGGCCAGGTCGAGCAGCTGACGCATGGTGCCCGGCTTGGGGAGCGCCATGTGGCGGACGTGGTAGCGAAGGTCGAAGTTGGAGTCGTCGACCCACGTCGGTGCGCTGAGGTTGGCGGGCGCTGTCTGCACCCGCTGGCGAAGGCGCGGCACCGCATAGGTGGCACGCTCCATGCGGCGCAGGAACGCGTCGAAGTCAGGTGACTTGTCGAGCACGGTGACGTTGGCGAATGTGCTGCTGAGATGCGGGTCCTTCTCCAGCCGCCACATCAGCCCTTCGGCATCGCTCATCTTGCGGTCGAAATGGAGGTCAGCCATACGACGACACTACGGCATTGCAATGAGACAGCATCTAGCCGATGGCGCGTAATGCGGCGAGTGCCACCTGGCCGAGCACCAGGCCAACGACTGCGCCGCCAACAACATCACTGGGGTGGTGGATGCGCACGTAGGCGCGACTGGTGCCGACCACGCCGGCCAGCGCAAACCATGCAGGGGCCGACACCGTGCCGCTCCACGCGGTGAGGATGGTGGCAGCGAAGAAGGCGGACGACGCATGGCCGCTGGGGAAGCTGCTGGTGGACGGCTTGCGCACCTGGTACCGGGGGTCGCCCGTTTCGGTGGGGCGGGTGCGGCGGAACAGTCGCTTGATGCCCTGGTTGACGATGAGGCTCTCTGCACCGATGAGCGCAGAAAAGATGAACGCCTGATTGGCGTGATGATCGCTCGTCAGGCCACGAACGGCGCCAACGAAGTGCCAGATGAGGCTGAAGTCGCCAAGCTCGCTGGCGGTGGTGAACACCACATCGGCAGCCTTCTTGCCGCGCAGCCGTTCCAGTTGCGCGTCGGCCCAGGCATCGAACGACTCGACTGCTTTCAGATCGTGAAGGCTCACGCGACCGCCGGTGTGAGGAACTGCACGGGTGCTTCGGTAGCGGCGAGCGCAGGGTTGCCACCGAATGCGGGGCACCACGGCTTGTAGGCGCACGACTTGCAGAGCGGCCCTTCGCGCGGTTGGAACACGCCCGTGTTGCACGCCCGCTCGACTGCCTTCCACACTGCGGTTGTACGCGTGGTGAGAAAGCGGACCGACTGTGCAGTGGGTGTGGCCGTGATGGTCTCGCCGGTGCGGAGATACATCAGGCGGATGGCGGAGGGACGCTGACCCAGGACCTCCTCGCACAGGAAGGAATAGAAGTGGACGCCAGCAAGGCTCTTCTGCTGGTACATCGGCCCCGGTACGCGCCCGGTCTTGTAATCGGTGACGACCAGGCCGCCCTGCTCGTCGAGCTCGAGCCGGTCGATGATCCCGCGCAGGCCGAGGTCGCCAATTTTTGCTTCCAGGCGAATCTCCAACCCGATCTCGCGGATCCCTGTTGGGTCTTCCATTGCGAAGTACGACTGCACCAGCGACCACGCGTCGTCAAAGAAGGCCTGCTGCTGTGCGTCGTCGAGGCCCAGAAGGGTGAACTCAGGGTCGAGCCGGTACTCGGCAGTTGCTTGGTCGAATGCTGGCTGGGCCGTGCCCAGAGTTCGCTGGGCGGCGGGCCGCATGAACAGCAGCTCGAGCACCCGGTGAACCATGCTGCCCTTGGTTGCATGGATGCTGGGCGGCTCTGGCAGTTTCTCGATGCTGGCGAACCGAAATGCCATGGGGCACGACAAGAACGCCTCGACTCGACTGGGCGACAAGCTAGTGGGCACCGGGTACATGCCGTCATCGTAGAGAAGGGGTGCGCGGAAGTAGGACGATCCAGCGTGTTACCGGCTCAGCTCGGCTGAAATCAACGCTGCGATCTCCAAAGGGTGAGTCATCGGGCCGAAGTGGTCGAGGTCGTCACGCTGCACATAGCGACCGTTGGGCAGCTTGTCGGCGACGGGGCCGGCAATCATCGACGGCTGCATCGGCTGCAGCACACCGGCGATGACAAGGACCTCGGTGTCGATGCTGGGGAGGTGCTCCCACGTGGTGTGCCTGCCGCCAGTGGCGAACGTGCCGGCCTCTGTTTCGGGTGCGCACTTGAGGTGCACTGCGCCGTCCGGACCTTCCGCAAAGCCAAACCGAACATATGCATCCAGCGCCTCCGGCGTGAACGCGTTCAGCGGTGGCTTGCCGGCGAAGTTGGCGATCGCGGCGTCGTACGACGCGAACGTGGAGCGCCTGCGGCGGGCGCCGATGGCCATGGGGCTCTCGAAGTTGTCTGCACCCTCAGGGGGCGCATCGCCGATGCCGCCTGGTGGGAAGACGATCGGTTCGAAGACGACGAGGCGGCGGAACAATTCAGGAGCGCGGTGAGCTGCCATGAGCAGGCAGGCGCCGCCCATCGAGTGACCGAAGGCATCGATCGGCGCTCCCGTCTGCTCCACCAACCACGTCGCCATTGCGACTGCGTCGTCGCCATAACGGTCCCATTCGATCTCACCCGCGGGGCGAGGTGTGTCGCCGTGGCCGCGGTAATCGAACGCGGTCGAATGGAACGAGTTCGAGAGCGCGTCGGCAAGGGGGATGTAGCAGCGACCGTGAAATCCGGTGGCATGCGAGATGAGTAATGGCGTCCCGTTGCCGCCCAGATCGTGCACCGCGATCTGGACGCCATCAGTCGATCGGACCGCACCGCCGTGGGTCAATTCATTCTCCGCCGTTGTCATGCTCAGTTGTTCTGCTTGTTCTGCTTGTTCTGCTTGTTCTGCTTGTTCTTCTTACGACGACGCCACGCAATGCTGAAGATGCGATCGAGCAGCACACCCAGCACCACGGCCATCAAGATGGACCAACGAAGGGTGGTGCGCTTCTCGAACACGAGGAAGTCGATGGACACCAGCTCGCTGTTTTGCAGAAAGAAGACGACTGCGAGCGCGATGACAATCAAGAGGCCGATGAAGGGGACGCTCGGTCCGCTGGACCCACTGGCCGCAGAGTTGTTGTCCGAGCGGGAGAGATCGTTGTTATTGCTCATCGTCATGGTGGTGCCCTTTCTCAGGCCTTCGGTTCCCTGGGCAGACCAAGAAGCCGTTCCCCGATGATATTGCGCTGCACCTGGCTAGTGCCGCCTGCGATACGGCCGCCCGGCGCCGACAGCATGCCGAAGGCCTCGGGGCCCTCCAGCATCGCGTCGGCCCCGCCGAGGTCGCCGCGCAGCATCGAGCTGGCGAACATCATCTCCGTGATGCCCAACTTCATCAGGCTGGCAACAGTGCTGGCCTGCGGTCCCTGGCGCTGCGCCATCGCCCTGTACGCCTGACCTGTTGCCAGCAGCGTCACGAGACGTTGCCGTTCGACAGGGTTCAATTCGCGACGGTCGGCCATGTGCGCCATTGCCTCCAGACGTCGCTCCAAACCGATGACGGCGGTGCCGATGTGGCCGCGCTCGTTGGTCAGCACCGACATGCCGACACCCCATCCGCCGTGCAGTGGGCCGATGAGGTGGTCAGCTGGCAGGTGCACGTCGGTGAAGAACACCTCGTCGAACTCGGCTTCGCCCGTCATCTGTTTCAACGGTCGAATCTCGACGCCAGGCAGGTCCATCGGAAACAGGAAGAACGAGATGCCGTCGTGCTTTTTGGCTTCCTGGCTGGTGCGCGCCATCAGGATGCCCCAGTTGCTGTAGCGCCCGCCGCTGCACCACACCTTCTGTCCGTTGATGATGAAGTTGTCGCCGTCGCGCTCCGCCTTGGTGCTCAGCCCGCCGAGGTCGCTCCCAGCACCGGGTTCGCTGAACAGCTGGCACCACACGTGCTCGCCGGCGAGCGTTGCGGCCAGGTGTTGTGTCTGCTGCTCGGGGGTGCCGTAGCGCAGGAGTGCCCCGCCGGTGAGGACCATGCCGACCATGTTGAAGACGGCTGGCACACCGGCGAGCGCACACTCCAGCTGCCACGCCGCGTTGTGCTCGGGCGTGAGGCCGCGACCGCCGAATTCCAGCGGCCAATGGATGCCTGCGTACCCGGCGGCGTGAATGCGTCGCTGCCACGCCAGCCCCTGTTCGACGAGGTCTGGCGGGCAGATTGCTCCGTAGTCGCGTGGCGCATCGGATTTGTTGTCGGCCAGCCATTGCTGCGCGCCAGCCTGGAACTCCTCGACGGTGATCATCACCCGCGGACCGTAGGTGACGTCGGATCTACTTGAAGAAGGGAAGGAACATCGCCGTCTCTTCGGGCAGGTTGCCCGGCACGGCGTAGCCGTCGCGGTCGGTGATGGTCGACCAGTTGTCGCGAACGTCTTCCGGGGCGAGGTCTTCCTTGAAGTAACCCTGCGTCTCCGCGATGAACACATGCGCCACGCGGCCGCCGCCGACGCTGAACAGCTGACCGTTGACCGGGCAGTCCTCGTGTGCGAGGTAGGCAACGAGCGGGGAGACCAGGCTCGGGGCGAGCTTGTCGCCGAACGCGCCGCCCATCAGGTTCTCGGTCATGCGCGTGAGTGCCAACGGGGCGATGGCGTTGGCCTTGATGTTGTACTTGGCACCTTCGGCGGCGAGCACACGAGTGAAGCCGACGAGGCCCATCTTGGCGGCGCCGTAGTTGGTCTGACCGAAGTTGCCGAACACGCCGGCGGCGCTGGAGGTGCTGACGATGCGACCGTAGCCCTGCTCGCGCATGACGACCCACGCCGGCTGGGTGACGTAGAAGGCGCCCTTGAGGTGCACGTCCAGCACCGGGTTGAGAAGGTCGGGTGTCATGTTGTGGAACGACTTGTCGCGCAGGATGCCCGCGTTGTTGATGACCACATCGACCTTGCCGTAGGCGTCGATGGCGGTCTGCACGATGGCGGCGCCGCCTTCGGGTGTGGCAACGGAGTTGGTGTCCGCAACGGCTTCGCCGCCGGCCGCCTTGATCTCGTCGACCACGTGCTCGGCTGCACCCTTGTCGCTGCCGCTGCCATCGATGGAACCGCCAAGATCGTTGATGACGACCAGTGCGCCACGGCTGGCGAGTAGCAACGCGTGCTGCCGCCCAAGGCCGCCGCCGGCGCCCGTGATGATGACTACCTTGCCGTCGTAACCGAGAGTGTCTGAGCTCATGGCCAGCAAACCTACCTATCCATCCGCTTGACGTAAAAGTTGCGGCTGCAGGTCCAGGTGAGAGCCCGACAATGTTTACGTAAGGCGAGCTGGGCTAGTCAAAGCCCGAGTTGGGTGAGGGCTTCGGTTTTGAGGGCCTTGTAGTCGAGCTTGCCGTTGGCGGCACGGCCGACGGTGTCGATGGTGAGAATGCGTTTGGGCGACTTGTAGGCGGCCAGCGTGGTGCGCACGTGTGTAATCAACTCAGCCTCGTCGATGGCATGGCCCTCGTGGGGCTCGACCAACGCGGTGATGGCCTCACCGAACCGTTCATCCGGCACACCGACAACCGCGGCGTCGTTGACCGACGGATGAAGCTTCAGGGCCTCTTCCACTTCCTCGGGGTAGACCTTCTCGCCGCCGGTGTTGATGCATTGGCTGCCGCGGCCGTACAACCGCAATGTGCCATCGGCCTCCACTTCGGCCCAATCACCGGGGATGCTCCAGCGCACTCCGTCGTGCACCACGAACGTGTCGGCGGACTTCGCCTCGTCCTTGTAGTAGCCGATCGGCGTGCGGCCGCGGAGGGCGACGCGACCGCGCTCGCCGCTGCCGGGTAGGACTTCGCGCCCGTCTTCCGTGAGGACACGCGTGTTGGTGCCCAGCGCGAACTTGGCCGTGGTGCCGACCGACTCGGCAGTCGTCGTGTTCGACGCCATGCCGATGGCTTCACTACTGCCCAGACTGTCGATCATGATGAGGCGCGCGTTGTGTCGTAGGAGGCCTTGCTTGGTTTCGCTCGCCCAGATGACGCCGCTGCTGACGATGACGCGGAGCGACGAGATGTCCCAGCGGTCGGGCTGCGCGTCGAGCGCTTTCAGAATTGGTTTTGCGAAGGCGTCGCCGACGATGGAGATGCTGTTGACATGGTGGTGCTGGATCGCGTCGAGCAGGTCGACTGGGTCGAACTTGCGGCCGGGAAGCGTGACGACCGAGCCGGCGAGCACCAGGTTCCACATCGCGTTGAAGGCACCGGTGCCGTGCATCAGCGGTGCTGCGGGCAGGTTGCGCGGGCCGGGCTTGCTGATCCGCGCGTCGAACTCGGCCCACCCGGGCAACGTTGGCAGCGGATTCTTCGACGGTGCGTCGAGGCTGCCGACCATGTCGTCTTGCCGCCACATCACACCCTTCGGCATGCCGGTAGTGCCGCCCGTGAACAGGATGTAGAGGTCGTCGGCACTGCGGCCCCACGGCCCCGACACGCGACCGGTGTTGGTGGCGCTGGCTGCGGCGACTTCGTAGTCGATCGCCCAGTCGGGGCAGGGTTCGGTGCCGTCGTTGACCCAGATCCAGGTGTGCACCTTCGGTGTCCGTGCCCGTAATGCCTCGCAACGGGGCGTGAACGAGCCGTGGAAGATGACAGCGACTGCATCGGAGTTGTCCCAGAGGTACGCCAGTTCGTCGTCGGTGTAGCGATAGTTCGTGTTGACCGGAACCAGTGCCGCCTTGAACAGCCCGAACATGCTCTCCAGGTACTCGGGGCAGTTGTAGAGGTAGTGCGCGACTTTGTCCTGGTGCTGCGCGCCGACGTGGAGAAGGGTGTGCGCAATGCCGTCCGCCCGACGGTCGAACTCGGCCCACGTGAACGAGCGGTCGGCTTGCACCTGCGCGATCGCGTCGGGGAAGCGATCCGCGTTGCGCTCCCAGATGTCGGCAAGATTCCAACCAGCGGTCATGGCTGCGACGGTAGCGGGCGCCACCCCCGAGCCAGCCAGCAGCGCCGGAGGGTTGCCACTGCACCCCAGGTTGTCGGAACCCTCGAACCGGTCTCGATGGCGAGGGGATTCGGGAGTGCGAATAGGGTCAGGGACGTATGGACTTTCAGCTGCCTGCCGACGATGACCCACGCCGCCTTGCGATTCGAGAGTGGCTGGCCGCGAACCCGAACCCGACCGGCCGCCAGCTAGCCGAGGCTGGCTACGTCACGCCGCACTGGCCGGCGCCGTGGGGCCTGGGCGCAGACGGCATTCACCAGGTCATCATCGACGACGAGCTGAGTCGCGCAAAGGTGCGTCGGCCGACGAATCCCATCGGCATCGGTTGGGCAGGGCCGACGCTGCTGTTCGCAGGCACACCCGAACAGCACGCGCAGTACCTACCAGCGCTGCTGTCCGGTGAGGATTTCTGGTGCCAGCTGTTCAGTGAGCCTGGCGCGGGAAGCGACCTTGCCAACCTGGGAACGCGTGCAGTGCGCGATGGAGATGAGTTCATCGTCAACGGTCAGAAGATCTGGACCAGCGGTGCGCAGTACGCGAAGTACGGCATCCTCATCGCTCGCACCGACCCTGACCTGCCGAAGCACAAGGGAGTCAGCTACTTCATCTGCCCCATGGACTTGCCCGGCATAGAGATTCGCCCCATCACCGAGATGACCGGCGGGCACACGTTCAACGAAGTGTTCTTCACCGACGTGCGCATTCCCGCCGAGAATCTGGTGGGCGATCTCAACGACGGATGGCGGCTGGCGAAGGTGACGCTGGGCAACGAGCGCGTGTCGCTGAGTACCGGCGGAGTGCTGTGGGGCAACGGCCCTACTGCGGTCGAGTTGATCGACAGCATCCGCGACCTCGGCCCGGTGACAGACCCGCACATGCGCCAGCGCATCGCGTCGGTGTACACCGAGCACATCCTGCTCGACCTCATTCGCATGCGCACCCTCACGGCCTCGTTGAAGGGCAAGCAGCCCGGGCCGGAAGCAAGCATCCGCAAGCTGCTGGCCGACGAGCATGGCCAGCACGTGATGCTGCTGGCCCGCGACTACATCGGTGCTGCTGGCATGTTGGCTGGAGGCGACGGGCAGACGTTTGTGCCAGGTACCGACACCAAGAGCCTTGGCCCCGACAAGCCCGAAGGTGGCCTGATGCACGCCGGTTGGTACGACGGGTTCATGTTCAGCCAGGCGCTCACGATTGGCGGCGGAACATTTGCCGTGCAGCGCAACATCATCGGCGAGATGGTGCTGGGCCTGCAGCGCGAGCCCGATGCAGCAAGAGGGCTGAGCTGGGCGGAGACGCAACGCCTCAGTAGTGGGCGCAGCGCATGACCGACTGGCTCGCTGCCGCTGATCGAGTAGCCACAGTTGCTGCCGCGCACGCGGCCGAGGGCGAGCAACTCCGTCGACTACCGCCAGCCGTGGTCGACGCGATTCGTGCCGAGGGTGTGCAGCGGATGTGCGTGCCCACCGTGTACGGAGGCCCAGAGCTTGATGCGCCGACCATCTTGCAGGTGATCGAGCGCATCGCCGCGGCCGACGGCGCGGCGGGCTGGTGCACCATGATCGCCACCACCACGTCGCTGTTCAGCCACTACGTGCAGCCCGATCGCGCCCGCGAAATCTGGGGCGATCCCAGCCACTTCAGCGGCGGTGTCTTCGCCCGTAACGCCAAGGCCGTGAAGGTCGACGGCGGGTACCGAGTGACAGGCGCATGGATGTGGGGCAGCGGCACTCAGCACTGTCAGTGGATCACCGGCGGCGCAACGGGCGATGGCTTCAGTGGATCGATGTGGTTCACGCCCGACCAAGTGGTCTTTGACGACACGTGGCACACGTCGGGCCTGCGGGGTACGGGCAGCACCGACTTCCACGTTGTCGACGCGTTCGTGCCCGACGACCTCGCTACGCAGCCGCAGGTCACCGGCCCGCAGGTCGACTCGCCCTTCGGAGCCTTCCCCGACATGACTTTTCTTGCTGTCGGCGTCGCCGCCGCTGGGCTGGGGATCGGCCGCCACGCGCTCGACGCCATCGTCGAACTCGGCACCGACAAACGGCCGCAGTTCAGCACCCGCACCATCAGCCAGTCCGGTGTTGCGCAAGCCGAGCTGGCTCGAGCCGAGGCCGCGCTGCGCAGCGCGCGGGCGTTCCTATTCGATGAGGTGTCGCGGGCGTGGGAGGTTGCGGTCGCCGGCGGTGCCATTGACGTTGCGTCCCGCGGGCGGATGCGGTTGGCTGGCGCTCATGCGGCCGAGGCAGCAGTGTTGGCAGCGAACACGGCGTACACGCTTGGTGGTGGTACGTCGATCTTCGAGAAGAGTCCGTTGCAGCGATGCCTTCGCGATGCGCACGTCGTGACGCAACACATCATGGTCGGTCCGCGGCTGTACGAAACCCTCGGCAAACTCCACTTCGGCATCGACATCGACGCCGCCATGATCTGACAGCCCTCCACATTCCCCCAACCTGTCGCGGGCTTGACCACCAACCTTGGAGGTCACCGCCGCGACAGGTTGAGACGGACGCTTTCGTCAATTGCGAACCTGTCGCGGGTCCCACCACCAATCTTGGTGGTCGCAGACGCGACAAGTTGGAGGATCGTTGCGGGTTGGGCGGGGGCTACGGTCGGGGTGTGCAGGCGATTCACCTTGAACGAGATGGTCATGTCCTCACCGTCACCGTCAGGCATCCGACGTCGGCGGTCAATGCGGTGGATGCGCTACTGCACCACGAGTTCGGGGAACTGTTCCGGACGTTGAAGCGCGAGCGCGAGGCGCGAGCCATCGTGCTGGTCGGCGAGGGGAAGGCGTTCAGCGCAGGCGGTGATTTCAGCTGGTTTCCTCAGCTGCGGAACATGGCGGCACTGGACGAGCTGCGCCGCGACGCCAAGCAGATGATCTGGGATCTCCTCGACGTCGAGGTTCCGATCGTGTGCGGGTTGAATGGTTCCGCTGCGGGTCTGGGTGCGTCGATCGCACTGCTGTGTGACCTGATCGTGATGAGCGATCGGGCAGTCATCGTCGACCCCCACGTCAACGTCGGCTTGGTCGCCGGGGACGGGGGAGCAGCGGTGTGGCCGTTGCTGCTCGGCCCGCTTGCCGCCAAACGTCATCTGCTCCTCGGCGAGCCGCTGACAGCCGCCGATGCGCTACGACTGGGGATTGTCAGCGAGGTCTGTGGAGCTGACGATGTTCGGCAGCGAGCGACTGCATGGGCGCAACGACTTGCTGCGCAACCGCCGCTCGCGGTGAAGGGTACGAAGCAGGCCGTCAACGCCCAGCTGAAGCAGGCGCTGCTGACCAGTTTCGATCTCTCGATAGCCCTCGAGATTCCGTGCTTTCTCTCGAGTGACCACGAGGAAGCCATCAATGCCCTACACGAGAAGCGCCCACCGAAGTTCGAGGGACGATGAGCGACACCACCCCCAACACCAGCCCCGGCACCACCCCCAAGACGTCGACGATCGACGAGATCATGACGACACGCGCAATGCGTCGTTTCAGCGACCGGGCAGTGGCGGACGCCGACATCGAGACCTGCTTGAAGGCGGCACAGCAGGGGCCGAGCGGCGGCAATGTGCAGCCGCAGCAGTACGTCGTCGTGACCGATCCCGCATTGAGAGCACGGGTCGGAGCGCTGTATCAACGTGCGTACCATCGCTACGAGAAGTCGCTGCCCGAGCCCACAGCGTTTCCTGATGAAGCCCAGGCCGCGGCATGGCGCCGTACCCGCGATGTCAGTCGTCACCTGGCTGACAACCTCGGCGACGTGCCCGCACTCGTGTTGTTCCTGCAGCCGATCATCCCGTGGGGTTCGACCGATGAGGACGGCGCAATGGACATCGGTCGACTGGACGCAAGCGTCTATCCGGCTATTCAGAACTTCTGCGTTGCCGCTCGCTCGCTCGGTCTCGGTACCGCACTCACGACAGTCATCCGCATTCACTCCGCCGAGGTGCTCGCATTGCTGGGCGTACCCAGCCGCGACGACGGCAGCCCCCGCTTCGAGATAGCCGCGCTGGTGCCGGTGGGCTATCCGCTGGGCAAATTCGGTGTTGCCCAGCGCAAACCTGCTGCGGCGGTCACCCACTGGAACCGTTGGGGCGACAAGCGTCGCTGACCCGCACGCTGCTAGGCGGATGCACCGTCGTAGCGGCGCAGGCCGCGTCGCCAGAACCAGCGCGACACCACGATGAGTACGGCGGCACTACCGACGGCGACGGCGACGGCCTGCCACGTCAGTCGGCCAGTGGCGGCTTCGGATGGAACCGTGACGGCGAAGGCCAGCGGCACCAGGAACGTCAGGCCGTACTTCAGCCAACCGGGGTAGATGCCAACCGGGTATTGGCCGGCGCGGTAGACGCCGTCGAACAGCTCCTGCACCTCGTTCATGCGCACCAACCAGAATGACGCCGACGCGAGCATCAACCAGAAGCAGTAGACCGAGACCAGGCCAACGGCGAGCACGCCGATGAAGGCGACGAACGTGCGCCAGCTCACGCCGTTGCCGATCTGCACGAGCGCAATCACGAGCACGACCAGCCCGACCAGCACATCGGCGAGCTGCCAGAGACGGACGTCGCGCACGCTGACCAACACCTGCGCATCGGCGGGTTTCGTGAGAGCGAAGTCGAGGTCCCCTTGTCGCACGTCCTCCACCACGCGCTGCATGTTCGGCTGGATCACCGAGCGAATCATGCCGCCGACCATCGTGAAGACACCCATTACGGCCAACAGTTGCGGGCGCGTCCAACCACCCAGCTCATCGGTGTGCGAGAAGACCAACGCGAGTGCGACGAGGCCGGTAGCGATTGTGAGTAGCGACTGCACCAGCTGAACGAAGAAGTTGGCGCGGTACTGCACTTCGTTCATGACGCCGACGCGAAGGAACGTGAGCGCGAGCCGGGCACCGCCGGTTCGTTCTGGATCGCGGCGTGTCATCAGCCACCCACCGAACTGAACCGAGCGACGGCGCGACGCCACACAAGCGAGACGAGCAGAGTGCCGATTCCAATCCACAGCAACTGCATCGCCAGGCCCTGCCACAGTTGATCTTGAGTGATTGGCCCGGTGAGTGCTGTGATGGGGAATGCAAACGTCCACCGGAACGGAAAGAACCAAGAGAGCCGCTGCGCCCACTCGGGCATGAGCTGCATCGGCACGAGCCGTCCTGACAGCAGCAATTCGGAGAGGAAGTACGCCTCATAGATGGCGCTCACGCGCGTCGTCCAGAACGTGATCAGGCCGAGCGCCCACAGCACTAGCGATCGGATGAGGTATGCGCCCCAGATCGCGAAGAAGAACACGACGCACTGCAGCACGGTTGGGTTGAGTGTTGGATGAAAAACCAGCGACAACGCCAGCGCGATCGGCAGCCAGAGAATGATGATGACGACCTTCCCGCCGGCGAATGAGCCGAGGTCGTAGTGGATGGGATGCACCGGCTTGAGCAGCTGCGATGCGAAGTTGCCGTCCTTGATCCGCTCTTCCCAGCCGAACGGCGTGAACACGATGTTGACGTTGCGGACCAGCATCCACACGATGTAGTAAGCGGCAAACGTGCCGGGCGTGAAGCCTTCGATCGAGCCGCCGTTGCTGCGCGCGATGGTGCTCCACACTACGAGGTAGATGACCGGCTCGACCACCATGCCGATCATGTAAAAGTAGGCGGCAGCCCGATACTGAAACTGACCGATGATCGACGTGCGCATCAAGGTCAGATACATCGAGGCCATCGCGTGTGTACGACTCTCTGTCGGCAGTTGCGATGATGTGACGACTGGGTCAGTCATGCGGGCCCGTCTGACGCGAACAGCCGCTCGATCACGTCCTCGATCGGAGCGTCTTCGATGGTCAGATCGACGACCTCATGCTCGGCGAGCAGCTTGGCTGTCGCCGACGCAATGTCGCCCCGCGGGGCATTCACCTTGATCTCCGCTCCGTCGGCGAGACGTGCCGTGACGGTCTTGTCGAGCGAGAACCGGGTGGCCAGCGACGCCAGCTCACCGTCGAACAAGAGGCGACCGTGGTGAATAACGATCACCCGTTTGCACAAAGCCTGTACATCAGCCATGTAATGGCTGGTGAGCATGACGGTGGCACCGCTGCGCTGGTTGTACTCGGCGAGGAAGGTGCGGATGCGCTTTTGCATCGTGATGTCCAACCCAATGGTCGGCTCGTCAAGAAACAGCACCTTGGGACGGTGCAGAAGTGACCCTGCGATCTCCATCTTCATCCGTTCGCCCAGCGACAGATTCCGCACCGGCTTGCGAACTAAGTCACCGAGGTCGAGGAGCGCGATCAACTCGTCACGCAGATGCTCGAAGTCGTTGCGTGGGATGCGGTAGATGGCGCGATTGAGTTCGAACGAATCCATCGCCGGGAGGTCCCATTGCAACTGATTGCGGTTGCCCATGACCAGCGTGATTTGGCGCAGGAGTCCAGCGGGCCGCGTGCGCGGTTCGTAGCCCAGCACGTCGCAGCGACCGCTGGTGGGGTGGAGTAATCCGGACAGCATTTTCAGCGTCGTGGTCTTGCCGGCACCGTTGGGGCCGAGGAAGCCAACCACTTCTCCCGGCTCGATGGCGAACGACACGCCATCGACGGCCGCCACGTTGCGGGTCTCGCGGTGGAACAGGCTTTTCAATGACGAACGAAGGCCAGGCGCGCGCACGGGGACCTTGAAGATCTTTCGCAGGTCCTCGACGATGACGACGGCTTGAGGCGGCACGGGCCCAATCATGCCCGATGGCGTCAGGCCGCTGGTGGTGTGTTGTTCCACATTCATGACAGCGACCGATGAACGGGCAACAGCCAGCCGACCGACCTTCGACCTGCTGGACCCGACCCTTTATCAGGACGTCGAGCGGATGCATGCCGCCTTCGCCTGGATGCGTGCGAACGAGCCAGTGTCCGCAGATCGCGTTCGGCTTCGGGACCCACCTCTGCGTTGGCACTCATGTGGCCCGCACCACATTGCAGGCCGTCTTTGGCCAACTGTCGCAACGGATCACCGACCTTTGCGTGGTGAGCGAACCCGACGTCGAGCCGAACATCTTTGCCCGCGCTGTGCGCAGTTTCGGGTTGGGCTACAGCGTTCGCTAATCGGCGAAGGGGGCGCTACTGTGCGCCGCCATGGGGAACATCACAACGGTCTCGGACATCATTCGCGTACACGGAAACGAGCGGGCTGAGCGCACTGCGTTGGTGCAGGGCGATCGCCGGGTCACCTGGGCGCAGCTCTATGGCCGGGCCCGCCAGATGTCGAACCTTCTCGCCGCCAACGGTGTGGGGCCGCAGGACCGGGTGGCATTCCTCGACAAGAACGGCATCGAGCACTTCGAGGTGTTCTACGGCGCTGGCCTACTCAACGCAATCTGCGTTGATGTGAACTGGCGACTGGCCGCTCCCGAGGTCGAGTACATCGTCAACGATGCCGAGGCGAAAGTGTTCGTGGTCGGGCGCGAGTTCGTGTCCCTGCTGGATGCCATCGCCCCGAACCTGACCACGGTGACCAAGATCCTCGTGATCGATGGTGACGGCACCTACGCCGATTACGAGACCGAGCTGTCAGCGCAAGGCGACACGGACCCCGGCCACACCAGTGCACCCAGCGACGTCGCCTTCCAGCTGTACTCCAGCGGAACCACGGGTCGCCCCAAGGGCGTGATGTTGACCAATGACAACTTCTTCGGTCTGCTGCCGCTGGCCAAGGAGATCTGGGAGCTAACACCTGATTCGGTGAACCTGGTTGCAATGCCGCTGTTCCATATTGGCGGCGGCGGCTGGGCGGTGGCCGGGCAGTACGAGGGCGCCACCAGCATCATCCTTCGCGAGCTCGATCCCGCAGGGCTCATCCGCCTGATCGGCGAGGAGCGCATCACGCACGGGTTCGTGGTGCCAGCGGTGCTGCAGTTCGTGTTGATGGTGCCAGGCGCGGCCGAGGCCGACTACTCGAGCCTGCAGGTGCTCGTCTATGGCGCCTCGCCCATCAGCGAAGAGGTTCTTGCCACTAGCGTGCGAGTCTTCAAATGCAAATTTTGGCAGGCCTACGGGCTTACCGAGACCACCGGCGCAGTCGTCAACTTGCCGCCGAGCGACCACGACCCCGACGGTGTCAACAAGCACCGCCTACGCAGTTGCGGCCTCCCCGGCCCGGGTGTCGAAATTCGCATCGTCGACACAGACAGCGAGGGCGACGATCCTCGCAACTGCGAGGTCGGCGAGGTCGGCGAGATCTGGATTCGTTCGCAGCAGGTGATGATCGGGTACTGGAAGATGCCGGAGGAAACCGAGAAGGCGATCACCGCTGACGGTTGGTTCAAGAGTGGCGACGTCGGCTACCTCGACGCCGATGGCTACGTGTACATCCACGACCGCGTGAAAGACATGATCGTCTCCGGCGGCGAGAACGTCTACCCCGCTGAAGTGGAGAATGTGCTGATGGGCCATCCCGCCATCGCCGACGTCGCTGTCATCGGCGTACCCCACGAAAAGTGGGGCGAGACCGCGAAGGCGTTCGTCGTCAAGAAGGCTGGGGCAGAAGTCACCGAGCAGGAGATCATCGACTACGCACGCGAGCGTTTGGCCCGCTTCAAGTGCCCCACCACCGTCGACTGGTCGGACGCACTGCCCCGTAACCCCAGTGGCAAGATCCTGAAGAAGGATCTGCGTGCGCCGTACTGGGAAGGTCGTACACGGAACGTAAACTAGCAGCTTGCGGGCCTCGACGCACGGGTTGAGCTGGGGCAACGTGTCGAAGCTGCGGGTTGGGCAACTGTCCGGCAGTCACCGGCAGGAACCGCCGTTGACCGCTCGTTGCCACTGAATCGTGGCAACGGAGTGGCAACGAGACTCTGTTGACACCGCTCCCCATCGCGGTGACCACCTTGATGTGATCGCCTCGGTTGATCGAGCGTTCGTTTGTACGGCCGGGTGGCCGGAGGGCCAGCCGCCGTGGCTCCCGGTTGCTCGATCAGTGATCGTCGAGTAGCTCGTGCGCCCACGTCGTGAAGTAGCGGCGAGTGGTCGCTGCGTCGGTGGCGCGCTCCGGGTATCGGTCGTCAGCGATGCGGTCGATTCGTTCGAAGGCCTCGGCAATGGCGCTGACG
>JANOYI010000200.1:0-2003 GCA_031428795.1 Ilumatobacteraceae bacterium
AGGTCCGCGAGAAGGCTGCACGACAGGGGGCTCCACTCGGCTGGCTTCAGCACGACGGTGTTGCCTGCTGCCAGCGCCGGCGCACACTTCCATGTGCTCAGCATGAACGGTGCGTTCCACGGCGTGATCACCACGGTTGCGCCCGCGGGCATGCGAATGACTCGGTTGGCGGTGCCGTTCGACGACCACACCCGCTCCTCGTAGTCGCGTGCGAGGTCGGCGTACGCGCGGAAGTTGCGGGCACCGCGCGCGAGGACGCGCAACCGAAGACTCTCCTCCAACATCGCCATGTCGAGGCACTCGACTGCGGCCAGCGAAGGGATATTGGCGTCGATCAAGTCGGCCAGCCGATGCATGATCTCGGCGCGCCCGGCCGCGCCGAGCGCTGCCCATGCAGGGAACGCATCGACCGCTGCGCCAACCGCCAGATGTGCAATCTGTGCGTCGCCGCGCGACACGTCGGCCAACTTCACCGACCAATCGAGTGGCGATCGATCCTCGAACGTGAACGGCGATGCCACACGCTCGCCACCGATGTAGTGGTCGGTGCTCACCGACACACCACCAACGTCAACCCGGTTGCCGCCGACAAAGGGGTTCATCTCAGTAACCCGGAGCGTTCGGGCGGATGCGGGGAATCGGCAATGCCTCCCGCGGTGTCGGCTCTGGCCTGCGGGTGCCGCGGGGAGGCCATTCGCCGCCCATCGCCGTGGACAGCACCTCGTCGGTTTCCGTCGGCTGTGCGCCCACCTCATCGCTCACCGGCACCGGGCCGTCGACGATGTGATTGGTCAGCGCGCCGAGGCCCTCGACCTCCACCGTCACCACATCGCCTGGGTAGACGGTGCGGCTGACGGCGGGCGTGCCCGACAGGATGACATCGCCGGGTACGAGCGTGATCAGCCGGGCAATGTCGGCCACGAGGTAATGCATGTCCCACGCCATCGTGTCGGTGCTGTCGTCCTGGCGGACCTCGCCATTGACGAGGGTACGGATGCGCTTGTTGCGGAAGTCCCAATCGGTGATGAGGCCGGGGCCAAGCGGGCAGAGAGTGTCGGCGCCCTTGACGCGCAACATGCTGCCGCTGTCGGTGTCGCGGAAGTCGTGCAGCCCGTAGTCGTTGGCCACCGTGTAGCCGGCGATGTAGTCGCCCGCCTCGGCGTACGGCACGTTGCGGCAGGTGCGGCCGATGACGATGGCGATCTCGCCCTCGTAGTTCAGCCACTTGCAATTACTGGGTCGCACGACGGCCGCCCTGTGGCTGTTCAGAGCACTGATCGGCTTGTGAAAGTACGTGGGCGCGGGCGGCAGGGTGACGCCGAACTCGCTGACGCGGCTCACGTAGTTGAGGTGAGCGCAGATGATCTTCGTCGGCTCCACTGGCGATAGGTGCACGGCATCGTCGACACCGATCGAGCGCCCGTCACGAGCAACGAGCTCGCCGCCCTCGCGCACCATCACGGTCGGGTACCCGTCCAGCAAGATCCTTCTGATGTCGGCCACGAGGTCTCCTTGGAAGCGATGCTTCGCGTGTAGTTCGGCCCCGAACTATACGTGACGGCCGCACCGCGGTCGACGGCCCGATCGCAAGTCGGCGTTCATCTGCGGTAGTACCGCATCCCAGCGCCGACTTTGGCCAGCGCAGGGGGTCGGCGGTCAAAAGTTGTTTGGGACCAAACTATAGTGAGCCGCATGACGCACATGAACGGCTTCATCTTCCCGCGCACCGAGCTGGGCGGGGCTTCGATCCTGCCGCACATGCCGTGGCACTACAGCGGCGACCTACTGACGGTGGAGTACCGCACCGACCCGTCGCGAATCGCCGAGCTGCTGCCCGAGCCGCTCACACTCGTCCCTGACGACCAGGACCCGGGCGCGGTAGCGATGATCTTCGCCGACTGGCAGAGCTGCGGCAACGACTTCAACGAGCTCGACGACCCGGTGCGCTCGCAGTACAAGGAAGCGTTCATCGTCGTGCGGTGCATGTACAACGGCACCATCTA
>JANOYI010000201.1:0-2687 GCA_031428795.1 Ilumatobacteraceae bacterium
CGACTACCTGGCCCGGCTGCACGAGTTCGAGCAATTGCGTTCGCAGGAGCGCAAGGAACTGTTCGTGCGCATCGATGCACTCAGCGCCGAGTTGGTGCGCCGCTACCGCGACGGCGAGGCCGACGTCGACGGCCTGCTCGCTCAAGACTGAGGTTGTGATGGCCGACCCGCGAGACGAGTTCGACAAGCGTCTTGCCGACGTCGGCGAGTTCATCCGCGCGCAACGCGAGGTTGCACGCATGAGCGTTCGCCGCCTCGCCGAGGTCGCCGGTGTCAGCAACCCGTACCTGTCGCAGATCGAGCGCGGCCTACGTAAGCCTTCAGCCGAGATCCTGCAGCAGATTGCGAGAGCGCTGCAGATCAGTGCCGAGACCCTGTACGAACGCGCCGGCTTCATGGACGCCGACTCGTCCGCCCGCGGAGTGCGAGAAGCCATCGCCGCCGATGTGTTGCTGACCCAAGAGCAACAGCAAGCCTTGCTGAATGTCTACGAAAGCTTCATAACCCAACACCGCGGGTAGTTGTGGGCGCAACCGGCTCTTCCCGGATTGCTACGTAGCGAACTGGGGCTTCCCGATTCCCGGCTCGCAGCCCATTAGAGGGCGAGGTGGAGGCGGAGGGCTTCGTCGAGGTCTGCTTGCACCTCGGCGGTCAGCACACCGACTCGGCCTCCCACGCGCTCGACGGCGATCGAGCGAACTTGTTCCGCTTGTGCTTTGGAGTCGACGGCAAGGCCAGTTGTAGCTGCGGAGAGCAGCACCTGAAACGGGTAGATGCGTTCGATGTTCGAGGTCACCGGCACCACCGTGATCACACCCCGGCTGAGGCGCTGAGCGGAGCTGTTTGCACCGTCGTTACTGACGATGACTGCGGGCCGCTGCTGGTCCGCTTCGGCGCCGCGAACAGGATCCAGGTCCACCATTCGGATCTCGCCGCGCCGCATCAAGTGAGCCCGTCGCCTGTTGTGCGGTCCCACAGCGCGCCGTCGTCGGCTTCCCACTCTGCCCATGCGTCCTCGTACGCCGCACCCAGTTCGGAGGCTCGCAACAGCCGAACGGCCTTGTGGAGCACGGCGGATCGCGAAGGGAATCCCTCGCGTTCGGCGTATGTATCGAGGAACTCGACGTCCACATCGGGAAGACTCACGCTGACTTTCATACCAGGATGCTACTTCACTTACTACCAAAGTAGGTACGGCTACGCGTCGCTCAGCCGCAGTAGCAATCGAAAGAGTGGCTGCTGGCAATTGGCTCGTGTGCGGGCACGATGGGTTGGTGAGCCGGCGCGTCAGATGTCTGGGATTCTTGGCGCTCGTTGTCGTCACGGTGGGTTGTTCCGATTCTCCGACGACCACCTCTGCGCCCTCACCAGAGAGTTCGACCACCACCGTGATCACGGAGCCCTCAGCATCGACCACTTCAACGATGTCGACCACCACGACAGTTGCTGCAGCGGAATCGACAACAACCTCGACTCCGGACGTGAGCAGCAGCGCGTTCACCGTTCCGACTGGCACGGCGGTTGTCGAGGACGGCGATGTCCTTATTGCCCACAACGACGGTGACCTCTGGCTGCACCCCGGCCTCCTCACGGCATCGGCAGCGACGCCGGTGCGACTCAGCGGCTTCGCCGCCGCCTGGTTCGCCACCTGAGGTTCTGAGCGTTCCAGATGGTTGTGGGCGCAACTGGGGCTTCCCAGAACTGTACGTAGGGAACTGGGGCTGCCCGGTTGGAGCGCGACTCAGGCCGAGCGGCGGCGGGAGCGGAGGACTCCGAAGGCAAGGAGGCCGCTCAACAACGACGCGATGAGGATTGCCATTTTGGCGTCGTCTTGGTGCTTCTCGGTTTCGAAGGCCAGCTCGGCGATGAAGATCGCCACCGTGAAGCCGATGCCTGCGGCGTGGCCGGCGCCCAGCAGTTGACGAGTGGACGTGCCCTCGGGCCGGTCGGCAACGCCGGACTTCGCGGCGAACTTCACGGCCAGCATCACGCCGAGCGGCTTGCCCACCAGCAGACCGGCGAGCACGCCCCACATGATTGGCGACCTGAACGCGTCGCGCAACGAATTGGAACTGACCTCAATGCCTGCGTTCGCAAAGGCGAACAACGGCACGATCAAGTAGCTGGTCCACGGGTGCAGCAGATGCTCCAACCACTCGACGGTGCTCACGCTGTTGCGGGCAATCCCTGCGGTCGCCCGTGCGTGCTCGACGGTCGAAAGGTCTGCCAGTTCTTCGATGTCGATGAGGTCTTGCACCTGCCTCGGCTTCACCGGCGTGAGGAGACCGCAGATCACGCCTGCCAAGGTCGGGTGAACACCGGCCTCGTGCAACGCGAACCACATCATCGTGCCCAGCGCAACGTACACACCCAATTGCGACACGCCCCACTGCCGTGCGGCCAGCAACACCGCCAGCGTTCCGACCGCGATCGCGAGCCATGAGAACGAAACCCCCTCTGAGTAGAAGACCGCGATCACGATGATCGCCCCGATGTCGTCGACAACCGCGAGGCCCAGCAGGAACGCGCGCAGTGAGGCGGGCACTCCGCTGCCGGCCAGCGCGAGCACGCCGATTGCAAGCGCGATGTCGGTGGCCATCGGCACGCCCCAACCCATCGGCTCGGTGCCACCAGCGATGGCCAGATAGATCGCGGCAGGGACGACCATTCCGCCAATCGCAGCCGCG
>JANOYI010000202.1:0-3032 GCA_031428795.1 Ilumatobacteraceae bacterium
CTGGCCAACGCCGTCGCTGCAGCGTTGGCGCGCAATGAGACTGTGCTCCTCGCCTCGAAGAACAACCACGCCGTCGACGTAGTGGCTGAACGTGTTCGACGTGCCCACCCTGATGCTCATGTGATGAGGCTCGGCAAGCGAGAGTTTCTGTCCGAAGCCGCCATCGCCTTGGGCAATGCCATCCGCCGCACACCCACAACGGGTCCGAGCCTGCAGGAGGCACGTGCCGCATGGTCGCAAGCTCACCAGGAGCTTGCAGTCGGCGCTTACGCGACACTCGCAACGCGATCGAAAGTTCGTCAGGCCATCGACGAGCTGTCTGTTCGGCTCGCCCGTCAGATCGAGAGCCTTCCAGCGGGTGTGCAGCCTCTCGGTGCCGACGACGACCTCGATCTCCTGGCCGTTGCTCACCAGCGAGCGCTGGCATCAGTGCTCGCTGCCACTGCGGCACCCCGCCGCTGGTTCTGGCAGCGTCGCAATATCCGCCGCTTGGCTGCCACAGCAGCGACGCACACCCGGACTGCTTCCAGTCTGGTGTCGTCGGCTTCGGCGCCAGCGTTGGCGCAGATCGTCGAGTCGGAAGGCAACGAAGCTGCCCTGGCAACCATCAGGGCGATCATCGTGGCCACGGAGCACTCGCAGGAGCTACGCGCGCTCGAGACCGAGTTCGCACTGCTGCCGCGGCTCGATGTGATCGAGCAGCAGATTACCGACTCGTTCGAACACCGATTGCCCATCGCCCGTGATCTGTTCGGCGCCGGATGGCGGCAACGCTTCGACACGAGCATTGGCAATCGGGCGCCCCTCGTCGCCTATCAATCGAAGTTGGCAGCCGCGGCGCAAGCTGGGGGCGCCGCCGTCTATCAGGCGAGAGACGCGGCGGCCAGCGCGATGGCCGCACTGCCGGTCTGGGCCGTGACGAGCCTTGCGGTCGGCGGGGTGCTGCCGCTCAGGGGCGAACTGTTCGATCTCGTGATCATCGACGAGGCGGCGCAGAGCGACATCGCCTCGGCGATTCCACTGCTGTATCGAGCGCGTCGGGCGATGATCATCGGCGACCCCAACCAGCTGTCGCACATCACCAGCGTCGGTCGCGATCGGGATCATGCACTGGCCAGGTTCCACGAACTCGATTCCGAGTTGCACCAGGCGCTCGGGTACCAGACCACCAGCCTGTACACCGCCGCTGCGTCAGTCTCGAAGCACGAGCCAATCTTCCTTCGCCACCACTATCGATCGCACCCGCAGATCGCGGAGTTCGCAAACACCACGTTCTACGGCGGAGCGCTGAGCGTCGACACCAAGTCAGACGGGTTCCTCGACGGGCCTGCTGTCCGCTGGGACAACGTGACCGGAACGTACGAGCGCGGGCCAAGTGGTCGCGGAGCCCTCAATCGACCCGAAGCCAGTCGAGTGCTCGAACTGCTGACAGAGCAACTCGACGAACTCGCAGGTACCGACAAGTCGGTCGGTATCGTCACCCCGTTTCGCGCACATGCAGATCACATCAAGGACCGAATCGCTGCCGTGATGCCACACGTCGCCGATCGGGTCACCGTCGACACGGCGTTCGGTTTCCAAGGCGACGAAAGAGACGTCATACTCTTCTCGACGGTGATCTCGTCGGCGATGCCGAACCGGTTGCAGCTGATCGCCGGTCAACCCAACCTCGTCAACGTCGGGCTGTCGCGTGCTCGGGCGCGGCTCATCGTCGTCGGCGACGAGGCAGCCTGCATCGCCAGCGGCACCGTGCTCGCGGACCTGGCCGTTTATGCCAGGTCTTGTCAGTGAGGTCGCAGCTGGTTGCCGCCTTGCTTGCACTGGCGGCCGCAGGAGGGTGCAGCGACAGCAGCTCAGACTCTGCGACGCCGACGAGTGAACGGTCACCCGTCCCAACGCCTGCGTCGGTAGGCGCGGATCACGTCCTCAAGGTGATCGATGGCGACACGTTCGAGGTGACCATCGACGGAGTGGAGGAAAGGGTTCGTCTCATCGGCATCGACGCGCCAGAGTCCGGGGAATGCATGTCGGCGGAGGCGACCGCTGCGTTGGAGGCGCTCATCCGCTCTGGCGTCCGGCTCGAACCCGATGTCAATGACCGTGACCAATATGGTCGGCTGCTTCGCTATGTGGAGGCAGGCGAAGTGTTCGTCAATGAGGAGCTGGTGCGGCGAGGCCTCGCGTTGGCGCGGGAGTATCCGCCGGACACTGCTCGCCAGACTCGCCTCTCAGACGCTCAAGCTGTAGCGAAGGATGCCAAACGTGGGCTATGGAATCGGACAGCATGTGGTCCGGCAACGGCGGCCGACATCGAGATCTCGAACATCAATGCCAACCCTGCAGGCGACGACACGGAGAACCTCAACGAGGAGTGGATCGACGTCACCAACAGCGGCGCGGTGACGCTGGACCTCACTGACTGGGTGATTCGGGATGAGTCGGCATCGCACAGGTTCACCTTCGCGAACGGCTTCGTGCTCGGTGCCGGCGCCAAGGTGCGATTACACACCGGCTGCGGCCAGCCGTCCGACACCGACCTCTACTGGTGCGTCGGCGGCTCCGCCGTGTGGAACAACGACGGCGACACGGTCTTCCTCCTCGATGCCAACGGCAACATCGTCGTCTCGAGGTCCTACGCGTCGTAGCTCGCAGTCGAGCCCTGCGAGAAGTGCACTGACGCGCTGCAGGCCGTCGACAGCCCGAACCCGACCGTCGGTTACACGGTTGCGGCCTACGAGCTGTGGAACCTGCAGTACGCGACGCTCACCTACAAGGCGGCCGACGACTTCGCCACCATCCCCGGGCTCGCCGAGACGTGGGAAGGCAGCGACGACGGCCTCACGAAAGATGCCATCGTTCTCGTGCTGCAGGAACTCCTCCAACGCAGCGCGGACATCGGCATCACTCAACGCAAACGTGGTCGCGAGGAACTCGACGACTGATTGGCGAAGTTCGTCGGCAACGAGGCTGGGGATCACGACTGCCTCGAACGCCCACCAGTGCCGGTGGGCATCGCGCGATGGAGGAACTCG
>JANOYI010000203.1:0-2325 GCA_031428795.1 Ilumatobacteraceae bacterium
GGCATCACGTTGCCGACGTTCGCACAGCTTGCCGACCCGTCGACGATTGATGCGGCCCTGGTCGGCGATGCCGACAAGAACGGGCCGGACCCTCGCAACCTGTGGCGTGTCCACTGGTACAACGACACCGCCGGTAACCGAGTCAGTGTGCCTGACCATGTGGTGCTGCCCAGCTCGCTCACCGGTGTGGAGAGCCCGATCATCGTCGTCTTCGGTGACCGCTTTCCGATGATCACTGCGCACAAGGTGTTGGCGGCATATGCATGCCTGGCGCCGCGAATCGTGACAGGCCAGTTCGACCCCACTCACCACCGCGCCATTTGGCCCTCGACCGGAAACTATGCGCGCGGCGGAATTGCGATCAGTCGCATCATGGCGTCGCGCGGCGTCGCGATCCTGCCGGCTGGTATGAGCCAGGAGCGATTCGACTGGCTGGACAAATGGTGCGAGAACCCCAAGGAAGACGTCATCCGCACGGTCGGCACGGAAAGCAACGTCAAGGAGATCTACGACGCGTGTAATGAGCTGGCCAAGGACCCGGGCAACTTCGTGCTCAACCAGTTCTGCGAGTTCGGTAACCACCTCGGCCACTTTGAGGTCACCGGTCGCGCGCTGGCGCATGCGTTCGAAACCGTGCGCGGTTCGTCGGGTCGCGACCTTCGCCTTGCGGCCTTCACCAGTGCCACCGGTTCCGCCGGCACCATCGCCGCTGGCGACCGCTTGAAGCGCGACTACGGCACCAAGATCGTTGCTGTCGAGGCGCTCGAGTGCCCGACGATGTTGGAGAACGGTTTCGGCGAACACAACATTCAAGGCATCGGCGACAAGCACATTCCGCTGATCCACAACGTGATGAACAGTGACCTTGTGGCAGCGGTCAGCGACCAGGCCACCGATCAGCTGTATGCGATGTTCAATAGTGAGGACGGCCTTGGCTACCTGGCTGACCGCCGTCAGGTGCCGCGCCAGATCCTCGACACTCTGCAGCACTTCGGGCTCTCCTCGATCTGCAACGTGCTGGCTGCGATCAGCACGGCGAAGGTGCTGGGCCTCGGAGCCGACGACGCGATCATCACGGTCGCCACCGACGGCGCTGCGTTGTACCCCAGTGAGTACTCCAAGATCACGGCCCGCGACTTCGGCAACGGCTTTACCGATCTCGACGCCGCGCAGGTGTGGGGCGAACACCTGGCCAACGTGCCCACCGCCAACACGCTCGAGCTCACCGAGCGCGAGCGCAACCGCATCTTCAACCTCGGCTACTACACGTGGGTCGAGCAGCAGGGCACCCCGTTCGAGCTGTTCGAGGCCCGTCGGCATCAGTCGTTCTGGCAGGACCTTCGTCGCCTACTGCCGGTGTGGGACGAGATGATCACCGAGTTCAACGCCCGCGTCGCGGCCGGCTGAGGTCGGACAGTGGAAAGGCCACTCATTGCCGGTTGGCAGTGCCGCGTCTGCGGCGTCTCGGTCGACATCGCCACGCCATTCACGTGGAAGTGCCCGAATGCGACGGTTGATGATCGCCACCACTCAATGCGCCTGGTGCAGGGCGTCGCGCCGCTGCAATCAGAAGGCCAGTCGAACCCGTTCGTAGCGTTCCGTCCGCATCTGGCCTGGGACGCGTTCGTGGCAGCACATGGCCTGACCTCCGTTGCGCGTGAGGCGATCGTCCGCGAACTTGACTCGCTCGTTGCCTCCGTCGCCGGGACAGGCTTTGTTGCCACGCCGTGCGAACGATCCGACGAACTCAGCGACGCACTCGGCTTCGCAGCCGACGGCGGTGTGTGGGTGAAGGACGAGACGCACAACGTGGCCGGTAGTCACAAGGCGCGTCACCTGTTCACGATCCTGCTGCACCTTCGGGCGGCGGAGCAGATGGGCCTTGCGGAGTGGTCGCAGCGGCCGCCGCTGGCGATCGCCTCATGCGGGAATGCGGCGCTGGCGGCGGCGACACTCGCGGCGGCCGTCTCGTGGCCAATCCGAGTCTTCGTTCCACCCTCGGCGAATCTCCACGTCACGAAACGGTTGGTGCAGCTGGGGGCGACAGTTGTGGAATGTCCACGTATTCCAGGTGACCTTCCGGGCGACCCATGCGTGCATCGTTTTCGCGAGGCGGTTGCGGCCGGAGCGATTCCGTTCAGCGTGCAGGGCACGGAGAATGCGTGGTGCCTCGATGGTGGCCGGACCCTCGGCTGGGAGTTGGCGGAATTCGAGTTCGAGCGGTTGTTCGTGCAGGTTGGTGGGGGAGCGCTCGCAGCCTCGGTTTCGCAAGGCATCCGGATGGGCGGCTCGCAGCCGAGACTGCACGCGGTGCAAACCGCGGCC
>JANOYI010000204.1:0-1626 GCA_031428795.1 Ilumatobacteraceae bacterium
TCTCGCCGACCGCGTAGGCCGTACCGAAGGTGCCGGCCAGCAACAGCGTGAACGCGCCAAGGCGACTGGCAACGGGAGACATGGGGTTCAGCTGGCCGTCGCGACTTCGAAGCCGGCTTCGTCGATGGCGGCGACGATGGCGGTGGTGTCGAGCGCGCTACCGCTGACGGTGACCAGCTTGGTGGCCAGGTCGACCGCAACATCGGTGACGCCGGCGACCTTGCCGACTTCGCCCTTGACTGCAGCTTCGCAGTGGCCGCAGGTCATACCGGGGACAGTGAAGGTGAGTTCGCCCGTGTCGTTGTTGCTCGTGTCGTTGGTGCTCATGGTGTTTCTTCCTTACGCTCGCAGTAGTCGCTCGACTGCCTTGGTTGCTTCGTGGACCAGTTCGTTGGTGCGCGCGGTGTCGCCACTGGCGGCCGCACCGGCAACGCAGTGCTGAAGGTGCTCGTCGAGTAGGTGCAGGCCGACTCCCTGCAGCGCTTTACTCACTGCTGCGACCTGGGTGAGCACGTCGATGCAATAGGTGTCTTCGTCGATCAGGCGCTGCAGTCCACGTACTTGGCCTTCGATGCGCTTGAGCCGCGCGAGGACCTGCTGCTTGTCGGCGGAGTATCCAGCTGTCGCATGCATGTGGTCGACGATACCCCCATGGGGTATCCAACGCAACCTGTCAGTCGCCCTGCGTGAAGTTCGGTTTGCGCTTCTCCAGGAAGGCCGCGATGCCTTCCTGTGCATCGGGCGTGACGGCCGACTCCGACATCAGCGTGGCGGCAGCGACATACGCATCGGGCTGGTCGAGCCCGACCTGTGCGTAGAAGCCACGCTTGCCGGCGGCCTTGCTGGCAACGCTGCCGCGGGTTGCGCGAGCCAGGAGATCATTGGTCGCCGAGTGCAGGTCTGCATCCGGCACGGCGTGGTTGATCAGCCCCCACTCGGCAGCGGTGGCGGCGGTGATCGGGTCGCCGGTAAGCGCCATCTCCAGCGCACGTTTGCGGCCAACATTGCGCGCGACGGCCACAAGCGGCGTGTGGCAGAACAGCCCGCCCTTGCCGCCAGGAATCGCAAAGCCAGCGCTCTCGGCCGCGATAGCGAGGTCGCACGTCGCCACCAGCTGACAGCCTGCGGCGGTAGCCAGCGCGTGCACGCGAGCGATGACCACCTGCGGTACCGACTGCACCGTGTCCATCATCTCGGTACATACATCGAAGAGGTGACGAACATCCTGCAACTCGGCGCCCGCCATGTCGCCGAAGTTGTGGCCGGCAGAGAACACAGGACCATTGGCCGCAAGGATCACGCCGGTCGCCTCAGTGTTCGCAACGTCGCGGAAGGCCCGGGTCAGCTCCACCATGACGTCGAGTGCCAGCGCATTGCGCTTCTCGGGGCGGTTGAGCGTGATGGTGGTGAAGGGTCCGTCGCTGTCGACAAGCAGATGCTGGTAGCTCACGGTGTCAGTCTCGCGCTACCCCGGCCCGCACCACCAGCGCTTGAAGAACTCCCACTCGCTCTGCGAGCAAAAGTTCCAGACGCTGCAGCCTCGCGGCGTGGTGCCCCCCCAGGGGCTCGAACCCTGAACCAATGGATTAAAAGTCCACTGCTCTACCATTGAGCTAGAGGGGCGGG
>JANOYI010000205.1:0-6867 GCA_031428795.1 Ilumatobacteraceae bacterium
GCGTCGTATGCGTCGTGTCACCATCCGTGGTGGCAAGCCGGCCGGGCCGACGGGAGTGGAGAGTCGCATCGCCGACGATCCGCTCGTCGCCGTCCGCTAAACCGGGTTTGGGTTGGCCCCTCGGGCCTGAGTCGGCGGCCTCCGGAGTTGTTTTGCTCTTGAAGGGCAGAGCCCAAGTCTTCGTTGCTGGGTCGGCGACCCCAGCCTCGAACCCGGCGGCGGATCCGAGCCTCGCCCCTTCCAAGAGCATCAGTTTGGGTCATGAGTCGTCATGAGTCGTCATGAGTCAGAGATGAATCCGACCAAGCGATCGCACCGCGCGCAGCGGCGACGCCAGTGCTGAATGAAGCTTGCAGGAGGTACCCGCCCGTCGGCGCCTCCCAGTCGAGCATCTCGCCAGCGGCAAACGTGCCCGGCAGCGACCGAACCATGAACTGGTCGTCCAACTCGTGGAGAGCCAGCCCGCCCGCTGTCGAAATCGCCCGCTCGATTGGAGCCACGGACTCGATTGTCAGCGGTACCGCCTTGATCAGCTGAGCCAGGAGCACGCCGTCGCTGGGCAGGTCGTTGCCGGTGGCTTCGCGCAGCAGGGCGATCGCGACGGGGGATAGGCCAAGTGAGCGGCGCAGGGAGTTGGTCACCGAATCCTTCGTGCGTCTGCCGGAGAGGCGAGTAGCGATGGTATCCACCGTCAGATCAGGGTGTAGATCGATAAGGATCGTGCAGCGTCCCTCGCGGTCGATTGCGTCGCGGACGACGGACGACACCATGTAGATGGGCCCCGATTCCAGACCGCGATCGGTGATCATGATGTCGCCGCGTTCCGTCGTCGTACCCACCGAGACCCGGGTGTTCTTCACCGGCACTCCTGTGTATCGCCCGGCGAACACCTGCGACCAGTTGACGTGAAGCCCGCAATTCGCCGGTCGAAGGGAACGAACGTCGAGGCCGGCAGCAGCGAAAACTGCGGCCCAGGCGCCATCAGCCCCCACCCTGGGCCAGCTGGCGCCACCGAGAGCGAAGACAGTCACGTCCCCGCGGACGTTGAATGGTGTGCCATCGGCAGTCTGAAATCGGTGAGCAGATGGGTCGATCACGCCGTCGTCAGTCACGGCCCAGCCCAGCCATCGATGCCGCACGTGGATGTCGACGCCGAGGTTACGTAGCCGAGCAAGCCACGATCGAAGCAGTGGGGTCGCGCGAAAGGCCGTCGGGAACACCTTTCCGCTGGAACCGATGTATGTGGGTTGGTCGAGTCCTGCAGCCCAGTTGCGCAGGTCAGTCGGCGGGTGGCGCCGCACTGCATCCCTGACAAGAGCGACGTCGCCAAAGCGCTCCATCATCTGGTCAAGTGGCTCGTTGTTGGTCATGTTCAACCCACTGCGGCCTGCGAGCAGGAATTTGCGGCCAACCGATGGCATGTGCTCGTAGAGGTCGACATGAAACCCAGCGGTGGCCAACACCTCGGCTGAGATGAGGCCGCTGGGGCCACCACCGACGACGACAGCGGTCCTCCGAGCACCCGTAAAATCGAGCGTTCCCGACGCAGCGGCTGAGAGCAACGCTACGTCGGGAATCTCGAAGGGGTCGACAGGGGACGTCATACCCCAATCCTCGCATCGGGCCTGGCCCGATGTGTCGTTCAGAGATGTTGGTTACCGGTGACCGGTCAACTAAAGAGGCTGACGCCACCGGGGCCGACGAGAAGGCCGACGATGATCAGCACGATGCCCTGGGTCATCTGCTTACGGGTGAGAGCGATGATGCCGGCGACAACGAGCACGACGGCGATGATCCACAAGATGAATTCCATGAGTTACACCTCCTCCGAGAGACTCGAAGATTTGGCGACCTTTGGCGACGCGTTGAAAGTCGATGGCACGGCGGCCGTCGGCTCGACGAAGGAGGCTTCCATGTCGGCCGGGAGAACACTCGACGAGTTGTCGCCGCCGTTGGAGTGAACGGTCGGGTTGCTGGAGCGGCGGCGCAGTGGCTTTGTCCAGGTCGCAACGGTCGTTCGAACCGTGATCTTGTCGCCAGCAGCTGGCTGGAGAGTGGGCGAGAGCTTTTGGCCGAGGGCCTCTTGCACCTTGGCACGGTTCGACCATACTGCGGCCCCGAGACCAGCGATCCAAAGTGGGCGAATTGCACGGCGAAGCGAGCGTCCGATGTTCATGACCGGGAATTACCCGCAATCGGATACGACTAAACATCTGCTCGCAGATGGCATTGTCGCGCCTGTCGCGAAATGTGCAGCTCGTGCCTACCTACCGGTCAGTAGGGAGGGTAGAGTATGCGGCGTGACGACCTCCGACACCGTGGTTCTTACCCCCCGCACCCATTCACTGAACGACGTGCGCGACATCATTCCCGAGGCGTGCTACCAGCGCTCTGCCGGGCGGGCTGCGCTCGGTCTGGTGCAAGCGTGGGTGTTGTACGCCATTCCCATGGTCGGTCTCGCTCTCACCAACACGTGGTGGGCGCTGCTCGTCCTTTGGGTGCTCGCTGGCCTTGCTGTCTCAGGTCTGTTCGTGTTGGGGCACGATGCCTCGCACATGGCGTTGCTGGATTCGCGCAAGGTGAATCGTGTTGTCGCGCAGGTGTGCATGGTTCCCAGTTTCCACGTGGAAGCTGCGTGGGATCTTGGCCATAACCGAATCCACCACGGTTACACCACCCGTCAGGGATTCGACTTCGTGTGGCACCCTGCCACTGTCGAGGAGTATGCGGCGATGGGTCACTTCGCCCGCCTTCGGCATCGATTCGAATGGTCACGCCTGGGTTCAGGTGCCTACTTCCTTCGCACCGTGTGGTGGCAGAAGATGTGGCGCTTCAACGCTCCCGGCAAGCGGCACGACGCCATCGTTCGCGACAAGATCGTGCTCAGTGTCGTGTTGGCGTTGGCCTTCGGGGGTGCCGCCACTTACGGGGCGCTCACCGCAGGATTGGTAGGCGCCTTCTGGGTTCCGTTCAAGATGCTCGTTGTGCCGTTCCTCCTCTTCGTACAGATCATTGGCTGGACCGTGTACGTGCACCACGTTGCCCCCGACATTCGTTGGTGGCCGCGCAAGGAATGGTCGCAGTTCAAGGGCCAAATGGAAAGCACCACCATCTTGCGGTTGCCGTCGGTGGTCAACAAGCTGTGGTTCCACAACATCTTCGTACACGTCCCGCATCACGTTGACGCCCGCATTCCATTCCACCAACTGCCGGCTGCGGCTGCGGCGATTGCGACCCACTATCCCGACACCGTGCGCTCGGGCAAGCTCTCCATGCGTGAGTACGTCCGTGATGCCAAGGCCTGCAAGCTGTACGACTTCGAGGCTGGCAGCTGGCTGCCGTACTCGGCCGCGACCACCAAGTAGCGGTCGTTCTGCGTTCGCGGCACGTGCTGAGCAAAAGGCACGTGCTGACCAGAAGGCTCGTACGGCCGCAGCGCAGGTAGGTTCACCCAATGGCTGGATCGATACTTGGCACCCGGGTTCTGCGTACGGAGGATCCGGAGCTGCTCGTCGGCGCAGGCCGATTCGTCGACGACCTTGCACTCGATCATCCGCTGCACGTCGTGTTCGTCCGGTCGGAGATGGCGCACGCGCGGCTGTTGAACGTGGATTGCAGTGCAGCGCTCGACATGCCCGGGGTGGTGGCGGTGCTCACTGCCGCTGAGTTGGACATTCGGCCGCACCATGGCATGGTCAAGGTGCACGACGACTTTGCGCGCCCACCGCTGGCTGCCGACAAAGTGCGATTCGTTGGCGAGGCCATCGCTGCCGTCGTCGCCGAGTCGGCGGTGCAAGGTCGCGACGCAGCCGACATGGTGGTTGTGGACTACGAACCGCTGGAAGCACTCGTCGATCCCGAGGTGGCTTTCGCGGATGATGCTCCGATCCTGTTCGAAACGCACGGCGACAACATCGCCGTGGCGGCGACCGATGTCGTTCATCCAGACATCTTCGGCGACGCCGACGTCGTGGTCCGTGGCCGCTACGTCAATCAGCGGATGGCGGTCGCTCCAATGGAGCCACACGGCGCCGCAGCAGTTGTTGGCGATGACGGCCGACTGACGTTCTATGGCAGCACGCAAATGCCGCACTTGCTGCACCAGCTGCTCAGCCGCGCTGTTCGGATGGACAAGTCGCAGATTCGCGTCATCACGCCGCACGTCGGTGGCGGGTTCGGCGGCAAGGCCGGTCTGTACGCGGAGCAGGTCGTCGTCGCTGTTGCGGCCATCCGTCTGGGCCGTCCCGTCACCTGGATGTCCACCCGCAGCGAAGACATGGTCGCGCTGGCGCATAGCCGCGGGCAGGTGCAGTACGTCGAGCTCGGTTGCCGTCGGGATGGGACGTTCACTGGACTTCGGGTGCGACTGGTCGGCGACGGCGGCGCCTATCCCGGGCTCGGCGCATTCCTGCCGGCGGGCACCCGGCGCATGTCGAACGGGACGTACGCGTTCACCGGTATCCAGTTCGATGTCGTTGTCGCCGCGACCAACACGACGCCGATGGGCGCCTACCGCGGCGCTGGTCGACCGGAGGCAACAGCGCTGCTGGAGCGTGCGGTCGATCATGCGGCGTTGACGTTGGGCATCGACCCCATCGAAATTCGTCGCCGCAACCTGCTGGCCGACGACGTGTTTCCGTTCCAGACGCTCACCGGCGTCACCTACGACAGCGGTGCCTACTCCACCCCGCTGGAAGAAGTTGCGCAGCTCGCGGGCTACGAAGGGTTGCGGCGCGAGCAAGCCCACCGCCGGGAGAATGGCGATCGCACACTGCTGGGAATCGGTGTTGCCGCCTACGTGGAAGTGACTGCCGGTGGCGGTTCCAGCGAGTATGGCTCGGTGGTGGTGCATCCCGACGGCAGCGCCACGGTGATGGCCGGAACGTCTGCGCACGGGCAGGGTCACCAAACTGCGTTCGCCATGATCGTCAGTTCGCAAACGGGTATCCCGATGGAACGCATCACGTTGGTGCAGAGCGACACAGACCTCGTGCGCAGTGGAGGTGGAACGGGCGGTTCTCGGTCACTGCAGCTGGGCGGCTCAGCGGTGCACAAGGCAACCGAGGCCATGGTCGACAAGGCCCGCCAGCTGGCTGCTCGGCTCCTAGAGGCCGATGCCGCGGACATCGTTGTCGACACCGTGGCGGGCACGGTCGGGGTTGCCGGTGTCCCGGCATCGGCTCTCGATTGGGGAGCATTGGCGTTGGCAGCCGAGCAGGATGCTGATGCAGTCGATCACGAGGACGGCACGCTCGGCCTCGCCGCACAGCTCGATTTCGATCAGGGCGGCGCCACCTTCCCCTTCGGCGCGCACATTGCCGTCGTCGAGGTCGACCAGGACACCGGCAAGGTCACCCTGCTGCGGCACATCGCTGTTGACGATTGCGGCACGGTGCTGAATCCGTTGCTCGTCGAAGGCCAGCAGCATGGTGGCGTCGCCGCCGGCATCAGCCAAGCGTTGTACGAGCAGGTGCACTACGACGCCGACGGCAACCCGCTGACCGCGAACTTCATGGACTACGCGCTGCCGTCGGCCGCCGAGTTCCCCAGCTTCGAGGTACACAGCACCGAGACGCCGACGCCGCTGAACCCGCTTGGAGCCAAGGGCATTGGTGAGGCCAGCACCATCGGCGCGACGCCGGCGGTGCAGAACGCAGTCATCGACGCGCTCAGCCATCTTGGCGTCCGGCACCTCGACCTGCCGTGCACCAGCGAGCGAGTGTGGCAGGCCATTCAGGCTGCCGAAGCCGGCACACTGCCCGATCCGTGGCGCGAGCCGCCAGCGGTGTTCGCCCGCCTCGCCGCAGGTCAAGAAGTCGACGAAGCCGGCCTCAACGCAGCCGAAGGCATCTGAGCGCTCCCCGTCACCGCGCCGCTGCAGCAGCCTTGCGTAGGGTGACAGCCAGTACTGCGAAGGCGACGGCAGCGACGACAGCGAAGGCGAATCTCAAATTCTGCCATTGCGCCAGCGCGCCGGTACAGACAGCCGTCAGCATGGCGCCGGATCGTTGGCCCAGCAGCATGGAACCAAGGCCCGCGCCCGCAGACGTGCCGGGTAGGCGGGCAGCGGTGGCGTAGAGCTGCGGGAAGACCACCGACAAACCGAGCCCCCACACCACGAGACCGACGACGGCAATCGCTCCAATCGGTGCGGCGACAGTGATCAGCGTTCCTGCGGCAACCACCCACAACGCGCCAAACAACAGCCGCCGTTCGCCGACCCGTTCCAGAACGTGGTCGCCAGCGAGGCGACCGACGAGCATCGCCCCTCCGCACGCGACGGTGCCGACACCACTGAACCGACCGGCGTCGAAGACGTCGCGCATCAGCACCGACGCCCAGTCATTCGGTAGCACCTCCAGTGCAACGGCCGCCATTGCTGCGAACGCCATCGCGGTGGATGCGCTGACACGGTTTCGCCGCACTGGCGAAGCCGCCTCCGTCGCCACTGGCTCGGGGGTTGGTTCGGGCGCGGGCGGGTCGACGGGTACCAGCCAACGCCGCACAACGAGCACCGTGGAGAACAGCACGATCCCGATGATTGCGAGGTGGATTCGGATGTCGATACGAGCGGCGGAGGCGAGGGACCCGACGATTGCCCCACCGGTGAAACCCAGGCTCCACATGGCATGCAGCCGATTCATGATCGGTCTACCCAGCTGCTGCTGAATGGTGACGCCCTGCGCGTTCATCGCAACGTCGTTCCACACATCCAACGCCCCCAATACCGTGAGCAGGATCAGCAGTAGTGGAGCCGCCGACACGAACGCGATGAGCGGCATCAGGATGGACAACATGCTGGCCGCGTACGTCAGGAGGCGTTTGCTGCCGTGCCGATCCATTGCGCGGGCCACGAGCAGCGAACCG
>JANOYI010000206.1:0-11044 GCA_031428795.1 Ilumatobacteraceae bacterium
GGCCGACGCGATCGACGAGACGATGATCGAGCGAGCCAAGGCCGACGGTGTGGTGTTCACCGGAGAACGCACTGACCTCCCCGAGTGCTACTCGGCGATGGACATCTTCGTGATGGCCAGCTGGCGCGAGGGCTTCCCCCGATCAGCCATGGAAGCCGCCGCAATGGGCCTGCCAACAATCGCAACCAACATCAGAGGCTGCCGCCAAGTAGTACAAGACGGCGTAACGGGAGTGCTAGTCCCAGCTCGAGACGTAGAGTCGTTAGTTGTTGCTGTCTCAAAGGTCTGTGCCGTTGATCAGTTCGATCGCAACCGGATCGGCACCCGGGCACGAATCCGGTTCGACCAACGAGCGTTAATAGGTACGACGATCACCGACTACTGCAGACTCCAGCGCCGCTGAGTAGATGCTTTAGGAGGCATCTCTCAGGGGTGGCCCCGACGTCGTCACGGGCCGGTGGGCGCAGGGCTGTCGCATTGAGCAATATTGCCCACGAGAGTCATTGGAGTCTCGCTATTCAAGTTTCCGTTGGCGTCGTTGACTGTGAACGTCTTCTGCCAAGAGCCGCAACGCCACGCGACAGCGGGCGCCCCTGGCCGTGACCTACACACGTAACGAGCGTCAAATTGCAAAGTCACGGTGCGTGTCGTGCCGGCGCTCCACGTGATTGCGACAGTTCCAGTTCGAGGTGCGACGTTTCCCGTGGACGTACCCAACGAGTATGGCGCCACAGTGCCGGTAGTCGTGCTGGGCGCTGGCGTGATCGAAGTAATTGACACGCCGATGTCGAGGCGGGCATTGGTCGGCGTGGAGAATGGGCAGGTCGAGATGGGGAAGCTGTAATTGATGTGGCTCACCGCCGAGCTGACTTTTGCGAACGTGGCGGTTGGGGCCGAAACTGGCGGGCGGGATCCAATGGACCCACCATCGGCGAAGGCGACGTTGGACAGGACGACTGATGCGCCGACGACGGTCGCGCCGCCTACTGCCATCTTTTTCAGGGCTTCGCGCCTATCCATAAACCAACTTCCGGCCGTCTTGGGTACCTGGACCCTACCCCAGGATCTCGTTACTTAACCATCGGCACGCCAGCGAGGCGCTTGACCAGGGTACGAAGTTCGGCTCGGTCCGCAGCGTGCGCCAGATTTCCTGCCTCGGCCATTGCCGCCACCTGCGTAAACCAGCGGCCGTCGATGCTTCGTCTCGCCACATCTGCCAGCAGCTCTGCCGTGGTTGGCTCTGCGTCGGTCAATACGGCGATCCCAGCGAGTTCGTACCTTTGCCACTCCTCGGCTGGCCGCTTCACACCCATGGCGTCCCAGCTGAGAGTCGGTAACGGCGGCGGGATGGTTACGGAGCCGTCGTCCTGGATCACTGTTGACCAGGCGGCCAACTCGTGCACGCCAGCCTTGGCGAGCGCGGGGTCATTTACCATCGCGGGGCGGTCGAGATCGATCAGCACAGCCGACGTCCCGCGAGCGAACACCCGCATGCCCATCCACAGGCGGCCATCGTCGCGGCGGTACTCGTGGGCGCCGCCCAGCACCTGGGCCAGCGCACGCAAAACGTCATCCGGTTCCCGCGACCGCATCATCACCGTCGCGCCGTAGCGCAGCTGAGGCACCGGCTTCGGGCCAACACCCCCACCCTCCACGGGCGCCAGCCGCACACTGAACAACGGCTCCAAGCCGAGCAGTTCCGCCGCAGGCTGCAGCTCGACCCACGGCTGGAACAGCGTTTGCACGCGATCCAACCCGGTCTCAGTGTCGACCTGCACGACCGCCAGCAGGTCGCGCGCGACGCCGATGCGTAGCACGAGGGAGCCCGCCCACACTGAACGGTCGACGGGTGAGCCTCAAGGGTCGGGCGGGGCGGTGAGAATGCGGCTGCCGTCAGGCGCCACTTCGTCAACCGGCTCCAACACGATCCTGTTCGGCGGCTCGAAACCGACCAGTAGGCCTTCGTCGGCCAGCTGTGCGAGTGCTTCGTGCACGCCGGCCTGCAACCCGTCGGCGTCTACACCGAACACCTCACCCAACTCGCCAGCCATCGAACTCACCAGCGTTGCGCCGTCGCACAGCAGCCACACAGAACCGGCCACCGTGTTCAGCCGGTGCACCATGCGGGTGGACTCGCGGAACAACACGGCCTCGCCGTCGAACACGGCAGTCTCGACATCGTCGACGCCCTCCGGCATGTCGGTGTCGGCGAAACGGGAGTCACTCACGGGTTGGGATTGTACGGTCACGGACCGCCTTCGAACCGGTTGCGTCGAGCACGCTGCTGCGGGCGAGCTCGCCCTCGTACTGCACGTTCACATCGCCGCTCACGTCGATGCTCAGCTCGTCGGGCCGGGCCAACGGTTGCGGGCGCACCACCAACTTGTAGTCGTCGGCAGTGATGATGCCGCTAAAGGTGAACGCGACGGTGCGCGACTGGCCGGGGGCGAGGTCGACGTAGAGCGAGTACACGTTCCAACCGAGCTCGGTTCCACTTGTTGCCCCAACCGACTTTCCGTCGAGTGTCACCGTTTCGAACGCAAGCGGCGAGTACACGCTGAGCAGCGTGCGGTTGGTGCCAGTGGGCAGGCCGATGATGTTGCCGATCACGTAATCGGGATAGCCCGTGGCAGGTGCGTTGTTCTCGAGCTGGATGGTGGCGGTGGAGGTCACTTCACCCGAACCTGAGTCGTACGACGCGACGTAGGAGACCGTGCGCTGCAGGAACGAATCGATCTTGCTGCCACTGGCGTTGTTGGTGACAACCGCCAGGCCATCGCCACCGTTCAGCGCCGGCAGTGCGCCGTTCATGCCGATGAGCGTCAGCAACCGTTGGTCATCCGGGCGCACCGCCCAGCCGACGATGTGCCCGCTGGTGGCCGCAGGCCCCAGGTTGCGGGCCAGGATCTGCGGCGGTGGCAGGCTGCCGCTCAGCACCCTGGCGAGCGTGGCCTCGGCAACGGCGGCCAACAGGTCGCCACGTTCGCCCTCGGCAACGGAGTACTGCTCGACCAACAGGAACTGCTCCAGGTTGGACGCATCGAGAGGCGTTGCCAACCCCGGAACCTCGATGGGGCCAGTGGTGGTCAGCAGCGCGGCCAGGCCTGCAGGGTCGATGACGAACACTCCGTCCAAAGTCTCGCCCCTGCCGGCCTCGTACATCTGCGCCATCACGCTGGCGACGGTGGGCATGTCGGGCGACATCGTGACGTTCGACCAGAACTTGCCGAAAGGGAACCCGCCCGGTTCGAACCCACCGAACGGCCCGTACCGCTCGAAGTACTCGTCGCTTGCCTGCAGCACGGCGTTCTCGGCCGTGTCGGTTGCGCCGATCAGTTCGGCCGTCCGTCCGAAGGCGGTCCGTTGAATGCGACCCTCGTCGATGGTGATGACCGCCCAGTTGCCCATCAACCCGGTGAGCCCACGAGCTTCGGCCGGCGAGGTGAACGCCATCAGATAGCGGCGAGCACCGTCCGAGCCGAGCATTCCCGGCCCGATGGTGGCCGCTGCCGATGTGGCCTCAGCCTGCCGCGCCACTTGATCGGCGCGCCGGCTGTAGCGCTGAATTCGGTCGGCCACGGGGCTGATCAGCCAGGGCGAGTTGGTGGCGCCCAACGTGTCGCGCAAGTCGGTGACGGCCCGCTCCAGTTGCCCGAGCGGCACCGCCAACGTTTCGACAGACGCCACGTCGATCACGCCGTTCTCGATGTTCAGCTGGTCGAGGTCGACGACGCTCAGCGCATCGGCAGCGGCCAAAGCCGAGTCGGACGCCGCGCCTGCCACCGACACCATCAGGTCGCGGTGCTGAGCGACGACGGGCACCATCGCCGCGAGTCGCGCCCACGGCTGCTTCGCCTCGTGCTCGGCGTCGGTCAACGCGCGTGCGCTGTCGCGCAACGACTGCTCGGCCTGCGCCGTATCGCCCGCCTGCAACTGATTGAGCCCGTCGAGCAGCCCCAGGTAACCATCGCGGAGATCGGTGCGAGCACGCGCCGCGCTGATGCCCAAACCTACGGTGCCGACAAGTGCCAGCAGCGCGATTGCAGCGGCACCGAGCGCGACTCGGCGGCGAACCTGGCGCGGCCTGCGTTGCACTCCGACCACGATGACGAAGACCATCGTGGCCCCCGCGACCAGCGCCGTGGCACCGAAGAAGTTCATCGACGGCAACCGCAACAGCAGCTGCACAGAACACGCAGCGCTGACGCAGCGCAGCACCACCAGGCTCTCGCTTCTTGCGCCGACCAACAGCGCCGCGGCCGCGCCAACCAGGCCGACCAAGCCACCGATGAGCGAGCCCGTGAACAGCGCGGCCACCCCAGCCATTGCCACCAGCGACCACCACGGGGCAGAGGCCGCTGCCCACACCGTCAATCCCGCCAGAAGCGCGGTGAGCACCGGGTCGACCCAGCCCGAACCGGTGGGCTGGCAGCCGGCGAACCCGGCGATGAGCGCCGACGCAGCCGCCAGCACCGCAATGGCACGGAAGTCGGCTGAAGTGATCGTGTTCCGGCGCGTGCCCATCAGTGCCGGTCAGGTTACGTCAGGTCAGGACAAACCCGGGTGGGCTCGTGGCCAGCAGGCGCAGTTGTTCGGAGGTGACGGGCCCGGCGTCGTCGGTGGTTTCCCGATCGATGTGCAGCGGCGGGACAGCGACATGCGAGATCAGCGGATGCACCGGCCGATGGTCGCTTTCGTCGTCACCAAAAAGTTTCTCGTGGAGCTTCTCACCCGGTCGCAGCCCGGTGAAGACGATCTCCAATGGGGGCAGCGCCTGCTCGGCAAAGCGCCGGGCAACGTCGACGATCTTCACGGGCTGGCCCATGTCGAGCACCATGGTCTCGCCACTGCGACCAATAGCGCCGGCGTAGATGGTGAGGCGCACAGCCTCCTCGACAGTCATGAAATAGCGCGTGACATCCGGATGAGTGACAGTCATCGGGCCGCCGGCGTCGGCCTGCGCCGCGAAAGTGACCAGCACCGAACCACGCGAGCCGAGGACGTTGCCGAACCGAACCGACACGAAACTGCCGTCAGCCTCACTGCCGCGTTGCGCTGTCAGCCGTTCGGTGATCCGTTTCGAGTAGCCCAAGACACTCGTCGGGCTAGCGGCCTTGTCGGTACTGATGTTGACCACGTGCGTGGTGCCGACAGCGGTGGCCGCGTCGAGCACATTGGCCGTGCCAATCACGTTGGTCTTCCAGGCTTCCTGCGGGTTCGTCTCCAGCAGCGACAGGTGCTTCAGAGCGGCAGCGTGAAACACCACGTCGGGCTTGAACTGGCGGAAGAGCTCGAACATCCGGTCGCGATCGCGAATGTCGGCCAGCAGCAGGTTCGGGTCGACGAGCATTGCGGTGTGGTCGATCGACAGTTGCACCGCGTGCAGGCCGCTCTCATCGCGATCGAGCATCATCAACGCAGCAGGATCGAAATGGTTCAGCTGGCGACACAACTCGCTGCCAATCGACCCGCCGGCGCCTGTCACGAGCACCCGCCGCCCGGTGATGTAGTGCGCCACCGCTTTGGTATCGATGTCGGCAGGATGCCGACCCAGCAAGTCCTCGGCTGTCACGGCCCGAATGTCGGCAAGCGACACCGACCCGAACATCTCCTCGGCCTGTGGCAGCACCAGGAAGGTCAGCCCGGCCTTGTTCGCTGCTGCTGACATGTGGCGAATCAGCTCGCTGTCCGCACTCGGAATTGCCATCAGAACGTCGGTTGCCTGCAAGCGGTTGGCGACCTGCTCGAGATCGTCGAGCGTGCCCTCCACGCGCAGGCCTTGGAAGCCAAGATTCCGTTTGTGCGGGTCGTCGTCGAGCAGCGCAATCGGCTCGAAGGGACTGCGCGAGTCGGTGCACAGCGCTCGCACAATCTGGTACGACCCATCGCCCGCCCCAAGGATCAGCAGCCGACGCCCGCCAACCTTCGGGCGACGCTTCTCGTTGAACAGTCGCCATGCCGACCGCAACGCGACCGTACCGGTGGCGGTGAACACCGTCGCCAGTAGCGGCACCGAGCGCGGCAATTGCGCGCTGCCCAGGTCGATCGCAACGAGGGCAAGCACCACGCCTGCAAGTACAACGGTGACGGCCAGAGCGAACAGTTCATCGAAGCTGCCGTAACGCCAGCGGCGGCGATATAGGCCGGTGAAATAGCCAAAGGCGCCCTGGCTGATGGTGGCGGCGACGACAGCGATGGCGAGGCCTTCGCCCGACAACGGCCGCAACTCGAAGTCGTAGCGCAGGATCGTGGTGAGCGGAATGGCGAGCATCCAAACCAGCGAGTCGACGGTGAAGTGGATGAACGGCAGCCAGCGAGTGGCCCGTGACGTGTCACCCTGCTTGGCGGCGCGACGAAGCTCGGTCACGCGCCTTCACCTGGCAGGTGAACCTCGTGCGGTGTTGCTTCCAGCGCCATCCTCCAAGATCTCCCGTCTTTGTGGTCGTCCGTACGTGACGGGACGATACTCCGGGGTCTAGTAAATGGGCATGCAGGTGCGTCACGCTGACCCAAGTCCGTGTGAGAACCCTGCGGTCTGGCACCAATCTCAGGATTCTGGTCGGGCCGAATCCACACTGAGTGTCGATCTCGAACGACCAGACGCTGTCGATCGTGGCATCGATTGGCGGGTCCGCCAGTTTCAGTGAACCTTGCGGTCCATCTCGGCCCAGTAGGGCTCACGGAGTTTGAATTTCTGCAGCTTGCCAGTTGCGGTGCGAGCCAATGAGTCGCGGAACTCGACCACCTTCGGGCACTTGTAGTGCGCCAGCTTGGTGCGGGTGTGGGCGATCACATCGGCCTCGCTGACGGTGGAACCCGGGGTGACGACCACTAACGCCAGCACCATCTCGCCCCACTTCTCGTCGGGCACACCAATCACTGCCACCTCCGCCACGTCCGGGTGGCTGAAGATCGCATCCTCCACCTCGATGCTGCTGACGTTCTCGCCGCCGGTGATGATCACATCCTTCTTGCGGTCACTGATCGTGACGTACCAATCGTCGTCGATGATGCCGCCGTCACCCGTGTGGAACCACTGCGGCCCGTCGGGATCGTCGGTGGCAGCGTGGATGGCGTCGGCGGTCGCTTCCGGCTGGGCCCAATACCCGCCCATGATGTGATTGCCGCGGGCGAGGATCTCCCCGTCGGGCGAGATGCGAACCTCCACACCTATCGCTGGGGCACCGGCCCGGCTGAGTTTGGTGGCCCGGTCGGCCGTCGTGAGTTCGTCGAACTCTTTTCGTGCGCGATTCATCGTCAGCAGCGGCGTTGTTTCGGTGAGGCCGTAGATCTGGATGAACTCCCAGCCGAGTTCGGTCTCGATCCGCTCGATGGTCTTGGTGGGCGGGGGAGCGCCGGCGCACACGATTCTCACTTGGCCGCGACCGGGGATTTCGCCCTCCCAATGGCTGGCGGCGTCGAGGATGGAGTTGGCGACAGCCGGTGCCGCGCACATGACGGTGACGCCGTGCTGCTGCACCCGGCGGAGGATCTCGGTGCCATCGATCTTGCGGATGATGATGTGCTGCGCACCCATGCCGGTGACCGCGTAGAGCACCCCCCACCCGTTGCAGTGGAACTGCGGCAGCGTGTGCAGATACACGTCGCGATCGTTGATGCCAAGCTGCCAGCCGAACGTGGTGGCGTTCAGCCAGATGTTGCGATGGGTCAGCTGCACGCCCTTGGGGCGAGCGGTGGTGCCGCTGGTGTAGTTGATGGTCGCGGTCGCGTCCTCGTCGTACACCCACGGTTGTGGTTCTTCGTGCTCTCTTGGGGAGTCGTGGGCGCTGCCGATGGTGAACTTGAACTCGCACTCGACGTCGGCCAGGCCTTCCTCCAGTTCGGGGTCGACCATCAGCACTCGAGCGCCGCTGTGCTCGATGATGTACTTCACTTCCTCGGCAACGAGGCGGAAGTTGATGGGGACGAGCACCCTTCCCGAGCCACTGACACCGAACAGCGCAGTGAGTAGCCGGGCCGAGTTCTGGCTGACGATGGCAACCCGTTCGCCCTGCGCGATGCCGAGTTGGTCGAGCGCCGCCGCCTGGGCGCGGGCCTTCGCCGCCATCTCCGCATAAGTGAACGACCCCCACGATTCGGCCGGCTGATCCGGCTCGTCGACCACGCCGATGCGATGCGGGTACACCTCCTCCGCGCGACGCAGGAAGTCGTTGACAGTCAAAGCAACCTTCATCCCGCCATCATTGCCGATCGCCCCGGTTCGGCAACACGTCGGGCACCGTCGGCTCGGCTCGGCGTCGGGCGCCCTGGCCCCGAGGGCCGAAGCGTCGGGTACTTATCTCGGGAACTCGGTAACTGTCGTTACCGAGTCGGTTGCCGTAGCGGCTACTACGGTTGTCGAACCGGCGAAACAAGTACCCATACTGCGGGCGGCCGGGTCTTGGCCTCGAGCGCGGGAGCGTCGGGTACTTATTTCGGGAACTCGGTTGCCGTAGCGGCTACTACGGTTGTCGAGCCGGCGAAACAAGTACCCGTACTCCGCTACCTGAGGCCCACGTGTGGCAGGGGCTGACCCGCCGCGCATCGCCAGGCATTCAGCTCGGTAACACATCACGCCTGCTCGGGGACAACGTTCGGTACCCTGGCCGACGACATGTCTGACAACACCCGCCCTCAGCGCGCGCCGCGGCGTTCCCGCCCCGCCACCCGGCCCGCCGAGTACCGAAACGCAGCCGTCGCGCCGGTGCTCACCCTTTCCAAAGACGACTACGTGCCCACCGGTTTCATCGAGCTCGGCGTGCCCGAGAACGTCGATTTCGGCCTCGCTGCCGCCGGGTTCACCACGCCGTTTGCCATCCAGACCAAGGCCATCCCGGTCGCCCTCACGGGCCGCGATGTCTGTGGTCGTGCCAAGACCGGTTCGGGCAAGACCCTCGCCTTCGGCGTGCCGCTGCTCGCCCGCCTGTCGAAGGATGGCGAGCCCCGTCGGCCCGCCGCCCTCGTGCTCGTGCCCACCCGTGAGCTGGCGCTGCAGGTTGCCGAAGTGCTGTCACCCGTCGCCATCGCCTGCGGTCGAACCGTGCTCGCCGTGTACGGCGGCGCCTCGCGTCAGCAGCAGATCGAGGCCCTCCAGGCCGGTGTCGACGTGGTCGTCGCCACCCCGCTGCGCCTCATCGACCTGCTCAAGGAAAACGAACTGCAGCTCGACGCGGTCGAGATCCTTGTGCTCGACGAAGCCGACCGCATGGCCGACGACGGGTTCACCCCGCAGGTCGAGTGGATCATGCGCAAGGTCACCCTGCCGCACCAGACCATGCTGTTCTCCGCCACGCTCGACGGCGACGTTGGACACCTGGTCACGCGGTACATGAAGGACCCCGAGGAAGTGGCAATCGATGCCGCCACCGACACGGTCGGCACCATGCACCACCTGTTCCTCGCGGTGCACCACATGGACAAGGACAAGGTCGTTGCGTCCATCGCCAGCGGCATGTCGAAGACCATCGTGTTCTGCCAGACGAAGCGCACCTGTGACCGCGTCGAGCGCAACCTGCAGGAACTCGGCGTTCGCGCCGCGGCCATCCATGGCGACCTGGCGCAGGCCGCCCGCGAGCGTGCACTGAAGCGGTTCACCGATGGCGAGCTGGCTGTGCTCGTTGCCACCGACGTGGCCGCCCGCGGCATCGACGTCGACGACATCGGCTCGGTCATCCACTACGAGCCTGCTGGCGACGTGAAGGACTACCTGCACCGCAGTGGCCGCACGGCCCGTGCCGGGCGCGACGGCTGGGCGGTCACGATGGCCGAGTACAACCAGCACACGCAGGTCCGCATTTTGCAGCGGGCGATGCGTCTCGACCCGACGCCGCCCATCGAAGTCTTCAGCAACAACCCCATGCTGAAACACCTCCCCGACTTCCACGTCTGAGCTGTTCCGCAGAGCGGCCGTCCTGGGCCCGTCCGCCCACTCGCCCCGCCAACCTGTCGCGGCTGTGACCTCCAAGATTGGTAGTCAGCGGCGCGACAGGTTCGCAAGCTCAGGTTGGGGCCCGGTGTCACTTCGCTGACGTCGGCAGCCCAAGTTCGAATTCACAATCGCACGTGTCCCACTCTGACCTCGGTGTGATCCGGCGGGGCCGCGACACGTGCGATTGTGAACGTGACGTCAGACGGGTTTGGTGAGGACTACTTGGGTGTAGAGGAGCTGAAAGCCGAGGCGGAGAAGGTTTTGGGCGGACTGTCCGTTGGGCAGGGCGGTGGCGGCAGCTAGGTCGGAGCCGAGCTCGTGCGCCAGCCGCAAGCGATGTGCGATCAGCGCGGTCTGCAATCCACGTCCCCGATGCGTCGCCAGCGTTGCGGCGCCGCCAATCCAGCCGATGCCGTCAGCTGTGTTCAGCGATCCGCAGGCGGCGGCTTCGCCATCGGCCAGCGCGAGAAAGTCGAGCGCGTCTGGCAAGACCAGTCCCGTCTCGCACATCTCATCGGAGATACGCCGGGCCTCGGTGCCCACTGCTGCATCACCGGCAAGGATTGCCTGGCGAGCCGGCACGGTCGACGCCGTCACCTGCTCGATCACGTGCGGCTCGATCGGTTGCGTCATCTCCACTGGAAGCGCGGCGACGAACACGTTGCGGAACCAGTCGATGCGGTAGCCGTTGGCGCAGAGCAGCCTGACGGTGGCCGGATCGGTCCACGGCGAGAGCTCCAACGAGGGAGCCATGCCGCGCTCGCCGTAGAACGAGTCGATCGCAGCCACAACGTCTTCGGCCGCAGTTCCACCCAGTCCGACACCCACGGCTCGATTCACATAACGACCCGGGCCGAAGGCGACCAGCGAGCCACCGTCGAACGACCGCGCCGTGGCACTGCTCTCGGGTGCGATCGACGCAATCGACTCTGCCTGCTGCGCCGCGAAGGCGGCGGAACTGTGCTCGATTCGCCGAACAAGGTCGATGTCGATACGCATCGGCTCAGTCTGCCCGCGCTGCTCGTTCATCGGCGTTGATATGCGGTAGTACCGCATGTCAGCGCCGATGTTGGTTGGCCTGGGTGTTCATCGGCGTTCAGGTGCGGTAGTACCGCA
>JANOYI010000207.1:0-11642 GCA_031428795.1 Ilumatobacteraceae bacterium
GGTTTGTCCCGTTGACTCGTCGCCGAGCCCGACGATGATCCGTGTGCCGCCAGCTCGGAGCGCGGCGACGTCAGGTAACCAGTAGGTGGATGGTCGCAGGGTGTGGGCGAAGAAGAACAACTCGTCGGCGGCCGCTTGCGGGGTCGGTTCGCTGGCCCATTGCGCCATGTCTTCGTCGCTGAGCGTGATGTTCGCCGAAGTCAGGAACTTGCCCCAAGCTCCGCCGACGTCACCCGAAAGATAGGTCGCAACGATGTCCTCGGTGACATCTCGGAGCTCGGCGCGATCTTCGAGCAGTTCTTCCAGCGGGGGTTCGTGGGCCACCACTGTGTGAACCTGATCGGGGTGGGCTTGCGCGAGAGCCAACACGCTGACCGCGCCACCGCTCGACCCGAACACTGCGACCGGACCGAGACTCAGGTGATTCAACAACTGCGACAGGTCGTCGGCGAGCATCTCCGGCGTGACATCCTGATCGGGGTCGTCGACCGAGCTGCGGTTGATGCCCCGAGGGTCGGTCGTGATCACGGTGTGATCCACGGCGAGCAGATCCGCGAGCGGAGCGAACGCCGTGGCGTCCATCGGGCAGCCGACCAGCAGAACGCCTGGCCCGTCGCCACGCACTTCGTAGTACATGTGTGCGCCGGTCGTGGCCAACACGGCGTTGACAGGTGGGTCGGGTGGGGTCTGGAACACACGTGGGTGTTCCCTGAAATAGTCGAGCCCAAACTCCACGACTGGACCAGACCGTGCCGTGCTGGCGTCGATGGGTTCAGCGGGCATGAGCGACCAATGCCGCCATTCAGACGCACCGTCGCATCGATGAGATCTTCCGAACCAAGCTGTTCCGACAGAATCACAACGAGTGACAGGCCGGGGTCCGCCTCAGACCACCGCCGGCTCGAGGCCACGTCCTCCGGGGGACGAGGCGGCGCGATTGCAGTCGCGGCGAACGGCGAGTCGCGTGGTCTGACAGTGCCTCCGCCAGGCGCTTGTATCTGGTGGCGAGGGCCCCAACTTAGATTGCTTCGCACGCTTTTCGTATATATCGTGAACGCTATGTCTTGGGGTGAGGTCGAGTTGGAGTCGGAAGTTGCCGACTGGTTCCTCGCACTCGACGAGGACGATCAGGCCCGAGTCGGATTCCATGTCGATCGGCTCAGCGATCTCGGTCCGCTGTTGAATGAACCGCATACGAAACAACTTGAGCGAAAGCTGCGGGAACTGCGCTTCTATCTTTCGGGTCGACCAACACGGATCACATATTGGATAGCGCCGGGCCGGGTGATCGTGCTCTTCACGGTGTTCGCCAAAACAAGACCGAATGAGCGCCGCGAGGTGGACAGAGCAAAGCGAGCATTGCAGCGATGTATGACAGAGCACGGACTGACTGGGGATCAAGATGAGTGAGCGAACAAACTGGAAATCGGTGCCTCGACCTGACGCGGGTCGGGTTCGTGACGTCGTGGAGGATGAGGCCCGTATCACGGCGTTTCGCGAACTGGTGTACCAGCTCCGCGTCGACGCGGGCTTGACCCAGGTCGAGTTGGCCCGACGGATGGGCACGACTCAGTCTGCGATAGCGCGGATGGAGAACGGTGGCACGCGTCCGACGTTGGAGACCTTGGAACGCGTCGCTGGCGCCGTTGGTCAAGAACTCGCGGTCGTGGTCGGCACGCGGCTGATCGAGAACCGGTCCATCGCCAAGATGGTGCGTAGCGGCCACGCGGTCGTCCGCAAGGCAAGCTGACCGGCACATAGCGCGTGTGTGATGGTAGAGCGGTATACGAACTGGACGGACTAGACGGATTTCCCGGACGGTTTTGCGGACTGTGGAGTACTGCACAGCAGTAGACGGACTGTGCGGACGGTGACCACAACCTTTTTTTGCCAAGGTGAGGGTCGCGAGTTCGAATCTCGTCATCCGCTCCAAATAGGTCTCTGACCTGGGCAAATGCCGGTTCCTTTGACTTAGGGAGCCGGCATTTGTCATTCAGTGTGACCCTCACCCTGCAGGGAGCACGCAATGCCAGTTCAGACTGAATCGAAGCCGTACACCCGGATTCAACGACAACCTCTTGCAAAGTTTCGCTGCGTCGTGGAGGGCCGAAGGCCTCGCGGAGCAAACGCTTCGGGAGTACGTGCGCCACCTGCGTGGCTTCGCTCGGTACTTGGATGGCAGCTTCATCGAAGCGACACGACAGGACCTTGAGGCGTACGTCACCGCAGAGATGGGCCGTCTGTCACCCGCGACGGCGGCTTACACCACAAGGGCCCTGAAGCGGTTCTACGGATGGCTTACCGATGAAGAGGAGCTCGAGAGCAACCCAGCGCCTCGACTCAAGACGCCGAAGGTTCCTGAGCCGGTGACCAAGATCGCGACGCAAGACGATGTGGCAAAGATCGGGTCCGTCGGCATGCGTAAGCGGGTGGGGGCTGTGCTGGCGTTGTGACATCATTGAGGCCAACTCGAAGGGGGGAAGGTGCCGCCGATGGCTGTTGTGACGGTGACGGTGTTGTTCACGGACATGGTCGGGTCGACGAATTTGCTGTCGCGGGTGGGTGAGACAGCGGCTGAGGAGTTGCGTCGGGAGCATTTCGGGCTGTTGCGGGCTGCGATCGATGCTGTGAGCGGGCGGGAGGTGAAGAACCTCGGTGACGGTTTGATGGTGGCGTTTGATGGGGTGGGTGCGGCGTTGGCGTGTGCGGTGGCGATGCAGCAAGCCTTGGCAGCGCGTCCTGGGAAGGTCGAACCGTTGGCGATTCGGGTGGGGGTCGCGTCGGGTGAGGCCGACGTGGAGGACGGTGATTATTTCGGGTTGCCGGTGGTGGAAGCAGCTCGCCTGTGCGCGAAGGCCGGTAGCGGGGAGATCTTGACGACCGGACTCGTTCGGATGTTGGCGCGTTCTCGTGGCGGTTTCGATCTGGTGTCCGTGGGCGAGTTGGAGCTGAAGGGCCTCGATGAGCCGGTGGAGGCGTTTCGAGTCGCCTGGGAACCCGTGTCGATCAGCGACGCGAGTGCGATGGGGGTACCGCAGCGGGTGGTGTCGTTGGCGACGTCGCGGTTCGTGGGCCGGGTAGCTGAGCGTGAGTTGTTGGCGTCGGCATTGAAGGAAGCGGAGTTGGGTGATCGGCGGTTGGTGTTGTTGTCGGGTGAGCCGGGAATCGGCAAGACGACGTTGGCCTCGTGGTTCGCACTCGACGCCGCAGCGGCGGGTGGGGTGTCGGTGTTGTATGGGCGTTGCGATGAGGAGTTGTTCATCCCGTATCAGCCGTGGGTGGAAGCGCTCGACTACCTGGTCGAGCATGTCTCCGACGAGTTGATAGGGGCGCATGTGGGCGCATGTGGTGCGGTGTTGGGGCGGGTGGTGCCTGCGCTGTGGCGACGAGCGGCGTCGCACACAGTGTCGGCTGGGTCGGGCAGTGACGAGTCGGATCGGTCGTTGTTGTTCGCGGCGGTGGTCGATCTGCTCGCGCGGGCGTCGGAGGACTCCGTGTTGGTGGTGTTGTTGGATGATCTGCACTGGGCGGACGCGGGCTCGGTGCAGTTGTTGCGGCACGTGCTGACGGCGAACCGGTCGCTGCGAGTACTGGTGATCGCCACGTTCCGTGATTCGGATGTGGGTGCCGATCATGTGTTGGCTGATGCGTTGGCGGCGATGCATCGTGAGCATGGTGTGCAACGGGTCCCGATCCGCGGGTTGGGCGACGACGAGTTGTTGGCGTTCATGGAGGTGACCGCAGGGCACGACATGAACGACGATGGTGTCCGCTTGCGTGATGTGCTGCTCGCGGAGACCGACGGCAACCCGTTCTTCGTTGGCGAGATGCTGCAGCATCTGTCCGAGACCGGCGCTCTGTTCCGGGACGACTCCGGTACGTGGATGACAGCGGACACGTTGCGTGACGCCGGGTTGCCGGTCAGCATTCGTGAGGTGGTCGGGCGGCGGGTGTTGGGGTTGGGTGCGGAGTGTCATCGGGTGCTTGCGATGGGTGCGGTGATCGGCCGCGATTTCGACTTCGATCTGCTGCAACGAGTCGTCGATGTCGACGCCGACCGGCTCATCGATCTGTGCGACACCGCCGTGGGGGCCCGCGTGCTCAGCGAACTCGCGAACGGCGGCTACACGTTCACCCACGCTCTGATCGAACGCGCCCTGTATGACGAGCTGTCGGGCATCCGGCGTTCGCGCGCTCACCGCGCTGTCGCCGAAGCCCTCGAAGAGATCCACGGTGACCACCCGGGTCGGTACGCCGGGCAACTTGCGCATCACTGGGCGAGTGCCCTAACTCCCACCGACGCCGCCAAGGTGATCGATTACGCCCATCTCGCCGGCGACCACGCCCTCACCTCGCTCGCCCCCGAAGAAGCCGTCCGCTGGTACAGCCAAGCACTCGAGAGGCTCGACACCACCACCGAAACCGACCTCACGCTGAGGGCACGGTTACTGTTCGGTCTCGGCAATGCGCAGCGTCAGACCGGCGTCGACGCCTTCCGCGGCACGCTGCTCGATGCAGCCGGCCTCGCTGACCGCAACGATGACATCGATCTGCTCGTGCAGGCTGCGCTCGCTAACACCCGCGGCTTCGCAAGTGAGATCGGCAAGGTTGACGCCGAACGTGTCGAGATCCTCGAACGTGCCATCGAACGTCTCGGTGACGGCAACGATGGCGACCGTGCCCGCCTGTTGGCTCAGAGCGGCATGGAACGCGTTTTCTCCGCCAGCCTCGAAGAACGGCTCGCCATAGCTGACGACGCCGTCGCCTGCGCACGCCGCAGCGGCAACCCCGCGGCGCTCGTCAACACTCTCCAACTGGTCTGTCAAGCCACGATCGCGCCACACACGCTCGACCGCCGGATTGCGTGGAGCACCGAAGCCTGCCAGCTCACCGACAACCTGGCCGATCCCACCGTCAGATGCCGCGCCCACGGGACGCGATACCACGCGGCGCTCGAGGATGCAGACCTTACCGAACTACGAGCACGAATGAAGGTACGAGAGGAGATCAGCGATCGGTTGCCAGATGCCACCCTGCGCTGGAACGTGGCGGTCGGCAAGGTCACCTTCGCGATCTTGGCTGGTGACTTGGAGGAAGCCGAGCACCTCGCCGGAGTTGCCCTCACCCTAGGTGTCGGGCAACCCGACGCCCTGAAGTTCTACGGCGCGCAGCTCATCAACATCCGGTTGCGGCAGGGACGCCTCGGCGAAATGGTGCCACTCATTGAGCAGGCTGCCGCCGACAACCCCGGCCTGCCCGCGTTCCAAGCGGTCCTTGCGATGGCGTACGTCGAGGCTGGTGACGACGATCGGGCACACCAGATCTTCGATGACGCCCGGAACCTCGACTTTCCCGCTCCGGAGAACATGAACTGGTCCACGTTGCACGTCTTCTGGGCCGATCTCGCTATCCACTTCCGCGATCAACGAGCCGCCGAGGTTCTGGGCGACAGGATCGCACCGTTCGCCGACCACATCACCACTGCCAGCGTCAGCGTCGATTCCGTGCTCGGGCACTTCATCGGCAAGCTCGAACACCTCCTCGGGCGGTACGACGAGGCCGATAGGTCGTTCCGGCGAGCTATCGCCATCCACGAGCGACTCGAATCGCCGCCGCTCATCGCCATGACCCAGAGCGCTTGGTCTGCCATGCTCGTTGACCGTGACCGCCCTGGCGACCACGACCACGCTCGCACCCTCGCCAACCAAGCACTCGAGACCGCCGAACGCAGCGGCTACGGCACCATCGAACGCGACGCCCGAGCCGTCCTCGACGTACTCGGCGAGCACCAGGAGTCGTCGGCTCGTAACGCCGTGATGCCGATCGCGTCCGAGCCCTGAACGAAGGCACTTGCGAACTGGACGCAACTCCGGACGGGCGCCACCCGTGGCGCACCAGTCGTGCGCTTTCCGATCCACCGCGCGCCAAGGTTCAGTTGCGGCTCCATCTCCAGCGACGTACGGATGACCACCGTCGCTGAAATGGTTGCGACGGGTATAGGCGCCGACGTCGTCCATGCCTACTGGTCCTTCGCTACCAAGCGGGCGCCGCAGGTGGATAGCGATGGCTGGAGATCGCGACAGCAACTCGAAACTTGAAGTAGTCGATTCGACTTGGGATGAGCCCGTGTTGGTGATCGCTCGTGATGATGAGTGGCATGTGAAGTTCCTCCAAGACGACATCTTGGTTGAGGGGTGCGCGAAGGTTTCCGTGGTGACGCGATCGCTCGATACGTACGGTCCATACTCGCAACTGCGCGTGGCCACCGGAGGAGGATTTCGACCCTCACCTTTGGGGTCTCAATCACGACAGCGTCTTGTATCATCCCTGGTCAGACACATAAACCGGTCGCACATTGTCAGGCACCTTTTGCCAAGGTGAGGGTCGCGAGTTCGAATCTCGTCATCCTGTTGCCTCATGTCAAATCCTCCGGGAGCGTTGATTCGTTGCCTCAGCTAAAATCTCCGGACGGTCGGTCTTGTTGAAGGCCCGGTTGATGGGTCGCGGTGGGGCTGTGGTCTTGGCGAGGGCGTGGCGTTCGAGGCGGGCGGTGAGTGCGTCGATGTGGCGTTGCATCTGGCCTGGTTGTATGGCATTGCGGGTCCGTGTCAGCGTCGCCTTTTTGGCTGGTGTGAGCACACCAGCGTCAATGGTTCGTTGGTGTGGGGTGCGGGCTGGGTCGTGACGTTTGATGATCTTGGCGCCGACTCGCTGGCGTGAGATGAGCTTCTGTTGGGTGCATAACAGGTTGGTGAACTTCCAGTCCGCGTCCCAGATCTCATTCGGCATGGCCAGCTCGGCTGGGGTGTCGAATCGTAGGTAGCCAACGAGGCTGCGCACGTGGGTCCAGTTCTTCTGCTCGACGTGGGAGCCGTCGTTCTTGTTGCCGGGCCGACCGCGGGTGAAGGTGATCTTGTTGTCCAGGCAGTAGTCGTAGAGGTGGGCGTTGATGAACTCCGATCCGTTGTCTGAATCGATACCCAGGATCGGGAACGGGAAGCGTGTGGTGACGTGCGCGATCGCGGCAACGACGTGGATCGCAGCTTTGTTGGCCACGGATCGGTTCACGGTCCAACCCGTGGCCACGTCAGTCACGGTCAGCGTGAAGCAGAACTCACCGAAGCTGTTGCCGCCCTCGTGACCGACCAGATCGATCTCCACGAACCCCGGCTGGTTCTCGTCCCATTCCGACCACGTCCGGATCGGGATCTGAGATTTCAGTAGCGATCCCGGTTTGGTATGAGATCGGCCCGTGAAACCAGCCACCGCTTTCGCGTTGACGAGACGCCGGTCGATCGTTGCGGGCGACATCGCCACCAACAGGCCAGCCTCAGAGTCGCTCAGAACGAGCTCGCCGTCGCGGCGCAACATCGGCACCAACAGCGTCAGCATTGGTGCCAAACGCTTGCCGGCCGGACAACGCGCGACCCTCCAGCACTGCTCCAAACCCGACACCACCTGCGCCGAGTAGATCGGTGTGCGCGCCTGACGCACCGGCACCGCACGAACCGTGCCCGCACGACGTAACTCCGCGCGCGCGTGGTCGCGATGCCAGCCGGTCAACTCCACCAGCTGATCCAAAATTTCGGTCTTCCCCACCCGCGACGCCTGGCGGTACTTGGTTGCCAACCGGTTCGTCACCGCATGCCGCTGCACCATCGAAAGCTCCATCGATCAGGCGTAGCGGACCCCACCCCAAACCGGAGATTCCTACATGAGGCAACGAACCCCACCACGCGGAGGTATCCGATGAGTCAATGCGGGAGGTCCGACCTTCGACCAGAGCACGAGTAGTCTGTGCGTCGTGAGTATTATCCACACGGTCGATGTCGAGGGGCGGTATGACGGGCTCACTTTGCGTGATGCTTTGCCGCTGGTTGTTCAGGAGATCGTTGATGCGTTCGATCCGGTCGAGGTCATCGTGTTCGGGTCGGTGGCTCGCGGTGAGGACGGTCCGGACTCTGATCTCGACCTCCTCGTTGTACTCGACCACGCCGATCTGGCCGAGCGCCGAGGGCTGATGCGCCGGATTCGGGGTGCCATTCTCACGTTCGTGCCGATCGACATCGTGATCACAGATGTCACCGAGATAGCTGCCGATCGGGATGCAGTTGGGTCGGCGGTGTACTGGCCGTTGCGCGAAGGCCGGTCGGTCTACCGTCGCGAGGCCGGGCGTGTCGGCTAACGCTGACGAGTGGCTGAAGTTCGCTGGCGCCGACCTACGAGCCGCCCGATTGCTCCTCGCTGACACGGCGGTCCCGAGTCGGATTGCGTGTTTCCACGCTCACCAGGCTGCCGAGAAGGCGTTGAAGGCTGCGTTGGTCGAGGAGTCGACCCCGTTCCGAAAGACCCATGATCTCATTGTGCTGGTCGGGCTGCTGGCCCAATCTCTGGCCGCTGAGCTTATGACTATGGATGTGTTGTTGTTGCAGCCGTGGGCGGTCGATGGTCGTTACCCGGGCGACCTGCCGGACGCGACCGATGCCGAGGCGTCCGAGGTTGTGGCGACGGCTGAGGCGATCGTTGCCGCCGTTGATCGTTGGCTCCGTATGACTGAGCACGGATTGACAGGAGATCAGGATGAATGAGCGAACGAACTGGAAATCGTTGCCTCGACCTGACGCAGGTCGGGTCCGTGACGTCGTGGAGGATGAGGCCCGGACTACAGCGTTTCGCGAGTTGGTGTATCAACTCCGTGTCGACGCTGGCTTGACCCAGGTCGAGTTGGCGCGACGGATGGGCACGACTCAGTCTGCGATCGCGCGGATGGAGAATGGTGGCACGCGTCCGACGTTGGAGACCTTGGAACGCGTCGCTGGCGCCGTTGGTCAAGAACTCGCGGTCGTGGTCGGCACGCGGCTGATCGAGAACCGTTCCATCGCCAAGATGGTCCGCAGCGGCCACGCGGTCGTCCGCAAGGCAAGCTGACGCGCACATAGCGCGCGTGCGATGGTAGACCGGTATACGAACTGGACGGAACAGACGGACTGGACGGACGGTGACCACAACCTCTTTTTTGCCAAGGTGAGGGTCGCGAGTTCGAATCTCGTCATCCGCTCCAACATAACACCTGATCAGCGGCCCTTTTAGGGCCGCTGATCTGCATTTTCGGCTTGCGTACTAAACCGCTCCGCTATACCATCGGGCGAAATGAGGCCCCGAAAGTCGTGTCGTCAGGCAGGCAAATGGCCCAAAATGTAAAGCGTCAAACTTGATCTGGCTCGGCTTCGAGCTCGAACCTTCCGAGAGCGAAGGGGAGCGGTGGCGTGTTCCCGGTGCGCCCAGGCGTGTGGCGGGTCGACATCGAACTTCCCCGCGACAAGGTCACCGGCAAGCGTCGTCGGATCAGCCGATACGTCGAGAGTACGCGCAACGAGGCCGAGGTCGCCCTGTCACGGCTACGGGTTGCTGACTGTGAGAAACGGCTTCCGTCCGGCGGTACGTCCGCTCGATCGGTACGCGCCGCGTTGGATCTCTATCTGGCCGCCGCGGAGACTGGCCAAATCGAGTTGGCACCTCGCACGGTCGTCACGACACGTTCGGCTGCGAGCACGATGTGTTCCATGCTGCTACTCGGAGACCGACCGTTCGGCGAGCTGAAACTCAACCGACTGACATGGCAGGACATTGAGCAGATGTACGCGGCGATGCGAAGTCAGGGACTCAGCGTGGATTGGGTGCGCCGCTCGGCGACGGTTCTACCCGCACTACGGTGCCCCGGTCACCCGAGGGCCGACGTCGGGCGCGATACGGTGACGTGGTCCGAGGAGGGGCTGTGACCACGCGAGAAGAACGTGAGACACTGCAACGGTTCACCGAGCAGTACAGCGGCGAACTTACCGATGTCGCGCAGGCGATCGAGGGGGTGGTGATCGGCGAGTCGTGGGGCGTCAGCGGCTACACCACAATGATGCAGGCCGACCGACTTGGTGAGGTGCTGACTCTGCAGCCGGGCACAAATTTGCTCGACCTCGGTGCCGGACGAGGATGGCCAGGCTTGTACCTGGCAGCGAGCACGGGCTGTCGGGCTGTGCTCACCGATATCCCGCTGGAAGGGCTGCGATCGGCCATTGGCCGGGCCGGCAGGGAGCATCTGTCGGATCAAGTCGCAGTGGTGGCAGCGTCCGCCCGTGCTGTCCCGTTCCGGGCGGGTGCCTTCGACGCCGTCGTCCACACCGACATGTTGTGTTGACTGCGGGCCAAGCTCTCCGTGTTGAGAGTGTCCCGTCAGGTTCTCCGCCCGGGTGGGCTGACCGCGTTCTTCACCATCCATCCGGCGCCTGGGCTCAGCGCGCAGGCCCGAACCCGGGCTCATCGGTCCGGGCCGGTTGCTGTGGCGACCAGTCGTGCTCACCGCGAACTGTTGACGCTCGCCGGGTTTACGGACATTTTCGAGCAGGACTGCACGGCCGAATTCCACGAAGTGGCGCGGGCGTGGATCGACCAGTCGGATGAGCATCGCGATGCCCTCGCCGACGCGCTCGGTGCGCCGGTGTTCGAGGAGCGTCAGACGGAACGACGAGCACTGTTGCGCGCCATCGAGGACGGTTTATTGTGCCGGACCCTGTTCGTCGCCGTGCGACCAGATCCGTGATAACTGGAGGCATTCTGAGCATCCCCCCGTTGGGCGGACACTTCGTATAGGAGGAAGTCCATGTCCAACAAGAAGAGAACAACGGGGCGGCCGTCGAGGTATCCGCTCGAGTTCCAACGTGACGCGGTCGCGATGGTCCTCGACGAGAAACGCTCGATCGCTGATGTTGCCCGCTCGATCGGGGTGATCGAGGGCACGCTCGGGAACTGGGTCGCCAAGGCCCGCAGGGAACGTGACGCCGGTCGAGGTGCCACACCTGACGAACGGGCCGAAAATGTCGAGCTGCGCGCTGAGAACGCCCAGTTGCGAATGGAGCGTGATTTACTCGAACGATCACTGGCCTTTTGGGTGAAGGAGTCGACATCGTGAGCCGCTACGCGTGTGTCGTCGACCAAAAGGCTGCCGGGTTCCCGGTCACCAAAGCGTGCGAGATCGTCGAGGTGTCGACGTCGGGGTTCTACGACTGGTGCACCCGCGAGGCGGCCGAGCCGACCGAGTTGGCGTACTCTTCGCCGGATCTCTCCAGCATGCCCAGCGAGACCAGAGCGTCCAGAAAGTCGATTGTCCACCGGGGGCGGGTTCGACCTGGCTCCAGTTGCTCCGCGCTTCGAGGAGTACGTGGCCTCCTTCGGCCTCGCCGACCGCCTTCGTTTCTATCCGGGAGACTTCTTCGTCGACCCACTGCCCTCCGCTGACGTGCTCGTCATGGGTCACATCCTCCACGACTGGAGCCTCGAGGAGAAGCTCATGCTGCTGCGCAAGGCCCACCAGGCGCTGCCCGACAAGGGTGCCCTGATCGTCTACGAGAGCATCATCGACGACGCGCGCCGCACCAACACCTTCGGGATGCTCATGAGCGTCAACATGCTGATCGAGACCCAGGAAGGCTTTGACTTCACCGGCTCCGACTGCCGCTCGTGGATGGCCGACGTCGGCTTTCGAGACAGCTATGTCGAACCGCTGGTCGGACCCGACTCCATGGTGGTCGGGATCAAGTAGAGCCACAGCAGCCCTTTCGCCCGTGATTGGCCCGTTGTCCGCGGCTCGC
>JANOYI010000208.1:0-4765 GCA_031428795.1 Ilumatobacteraceae bacterium
GGTGGTCCGCCTCGGTGACAGCCTGGTCACGCAGCACGACCTGTTCGGGAGCTTCCACCCCAACCGCGACGGGCAGGAGGTCTACGGCGACACGCTCTTCCGGTCGATCCGCTCCAAGGGGCTGCTCATTAACTCGCAGTCGGTGGACGAGATGCTCCAAGGCGACGCAATCGGCGACGTCTACGTGCTGGCCTCCACCAACCACCGGATGTCGGCGGTCGCGCTACGCGACGGCGGCAAGGTCCTGGTGCCGGTGGGGGCCCGCGAGCTCGTGAAGGTCGACACGGGCATCGACGCCTCCGCGATGGTGGCAGCGACGTCGCCGATCGCGGCGAGCGGTCTGGACGCCGTGGCAGTGTGGAACGAGGGTCGGAACGGCTGGAGCCAGTACCAGACCTTCGCGATCCCGGTCGCCATCGTCGACAACGTCACGGTGAGGAACTCGCGCATCGTGCAGGCGCCGATCGACAGCACGAAGCTGCTGTCGGGTCGGCCACTCGTCGTGACGGCCGGGATCGACGCACATCTGGCAGCGCCCGTCGACGCAAAGGTGCGTACCGTGGTCGAAGACGAGACGGGAGTGTTGTTCGACAGCACCGAACTCGTGCGGCTGGAGCCAGGGGTGCAGACCCTCGTGCTCCCGGCCTCGGGGCCACTCATCGCGTCCGGTACGGTCGATGCAACAGTCACGATCGAGCCCCTCCCGAACGAACCGTTGGTGCTGCACACCGACAATGAGGCGGTGGCCCCTCAGGCGCAGACACAGGAAGGGCGCAAGCTGCTCTTGACCATCGTGCCGACCAACACCGAGTCGAGCGGGTCGGTCACCTGCGGTCAGGCCGCGCAGACGTCGGCGACGATGATCGCCTTCACCGAGGCCGTACTGCCCGTCATGGGCGTCCAGGCGGAGATCTCGTGCACCCCGCCCGCCCCGCTTCCGTCGTCGTCGGCCGGGATCTGGCAAGCGCTGCTTGAGCTCGACGAGTACGCACAGCTCACCGGGCGTGATGCCGTCGTCGGTGTCGTGCCGGACGGGTGGCTGAGATCGGTGGCCGACGGCGCCATCGGCATCTCAGCGGCCGGCCTCCGGTCGATGCTCGTCGAGCGGTCGGCGAGCACGTCGACGCTCGCGCACGAGTTCGCCCACACGCGTGGGATCTTCCACCCCGAAGACGCGGTGGCGGCCGGCGGTGTATGGGTCGCGAGGCGACAGCCGGTGCGCGGCCAGGACCTGATGAACCCGGTCGTCGTGCCGACGCCGTGGGTGGGTAAGGCCACGTGGGAGCAACTGATGACGGACCTCGGTGGGCCGTCTGCAACGCCGCAACCTCCTGACTTCAGCGCCACCGGCGTGACGTGGATCCGTGGCGCCGTCTGGCCGAACCCGGACGGGGGCTTCGACTACCAGCCGGGTCGATGGGCATCGCCGAACGATGCGTCATATCCGGACGACAAGGGCTTCGACGAGCTCGAGCTGGAACGCCTCAGAGCCGTGCAGGTCGACACCGACACCGTCCCTGCCACCACGACGTTTGTCAAAATAGCGCTCACGGAGGTGGACGGGTTGTTCGGTGCGGGGGCCGACCCGACGACGGCCGGTCCCTTCGGCCAGGTCTTCGCGCAACGGCTGGTCCTGATGCCAGGGGTCGATCGCATCGACATGGTGCTCGACGGTGAGGTCGTCGAGAGCAGGCTGGTCACTCCCAATGCGCCGTCCGTCACGGTTACATCGCCGGTCGCCGGCACGGTGGTGGGCAGCAACGAGCAGGTCGACGCGGTGTGGGAGGCCAGCGATCCCGACGGCGACAGCCTCACCTACGCTGTCCTGATCTCGCCCGATGGTGGCGCGACGTGGCGGCCGGTCGCCACGGGCGTGACGACGGCGTCGCTGTCGTTCCCCTCGCCCGAGGACATCGACAGCGAGAACGTCGTGGTCCGAGTCGTGGCGTCCGACGGGGTTCGTAGCGGGTACGGCGACAGTGCCGTGTTCACGGTCCTCGCGGCGATCGAGATCGCTCCGCCGCGCGTGGTGTTCGTGAAGCATCAACGCGTCACCCCCCCGGCGGGCTTCTTTGTCTATTATGATCAGTACGTCGAGAAACTTGGCCAGCCCGGCATGGGGCTGTTCACCATGAGCCCGAACGGCACCGACGTGCAGCCGCTCGTGCCGTACACCCTGCCGCTGCCCGGTTCACCGTTCAGCCCGTTGCGTCCGTTCTGGAACGCGGACGCCACGCAAGCAACGTTCGATGCGATGACGTCGAACGGCACACGGCAGCTGTTCATCGTGAACCGCGACGGATCTGGTCTGCGTCAGGTGACGAACACCGACAGCCTGATCTGCGCGTCGTGGCATCCCGACGGCTCCAAGCTGTTGACGACCGACACCTTCGACGGGACGCTCCGCGTCGTAGACCTGGCCACCGGGGCGCTGCTTGCGAACCTCGGTCAGTCCAAGACCCGCGAGTGGAACGAGCGCGCGGGGTGCCCGCGCTATTCACCGGATGGCACGCGCATCCTGGTCCAACAGGACGTGTACAACACACGTGGAAATCTGGCGCTGATCGACGCAATCACCGGCGAGCGGCTTCACGTCGATGACGCGTACTTCGGTGGGTATGTGCCGATCTGGTCTCCGGACGGCACGCTCGCAGCTGCCCAGAACCTTGTGCCGTGCGAAGGTTTCTTTATCCGCAACTCGTCGACGTTCGAACCCGTGAGTGGATTCGGCGGGTACACGGAGCAGGAGTATCAGGTGTGCATGGGATCGATGGGGTTCCTGTCGAACAGCGAGCTTTGGTTCACAAGCACGAACAGGCCGTGGCCCGTCAATTACACGAAATACGACGGTCGCTTCTACCTGGTGCAGGAACCCGTGGGTCGATTCTGCACGACCCCCATCTCGCCCGAACGCTCGACGGCGACGTGCTACTTGCCGAATGGCACCGGCACGCCGGTCAGTGCCGAGTCCACGACTCCGACCGTCGGTGTGTTCCAGGCCGACTACTACCCCGGGGTGACGGCGGAACAAGCCGGTTCGGGACGTCTCGTCATCCCGACTCCACCCCCGGCGGTCGCAGCCGATGCCGGTGGTCCCTACGCAGGGGTGGTCGGCTCGCTGCTCCCCTTCAGCGCTGCGGCGTCGACCGCCCTCCTCGCGGCTGGGGCCGCCTCCGCAGTGGCGTGGGACCTGGACGGCGACGGGGCGTTCGACGACGCCACGGGCGTCTCTCCGGAGTTCGGCTACGAGACTGCAGGCACCTACAACGTGAAGGTGCGCATCACACCGGCGGGCGGTGCTGCGCTCACCAGTGCTCCGGTCAAGGCCGTCATCTCGCCGCTGCCGGCACAGAATCCGGTCGAGTTGGACGACAGCGCTGCTCCTCCCGTGGTCGCTCCCTTGGCACCCGACGACGTCGAGGTCACGGTGCCCATGGATGCAACGTCACCGATCCGGTTGCAGCTCACCGATGGCTCCACGACTCGGTTCACGGTGGACAGGAGGTTCGTGCCGGAGGAGTACCGGCTGGACTACGCACGTCCCTCCGATCCGTGGGAGGGACCGTCCACGGGCGACGACGGCGTGGTGTCGTTCACACCGCCGGCCGGCTTCATCGGACAGGTCACGTTCACGTTCGAGCGGAGTGATGTGTCGTTGCCGCCGGGATCGTTCGGCACCGTCACCGTCGACGTGAGGGGCAACCGGGGGCCGGTGGTGCGCAACGACGTGTTGACCGTGCCTCGCGGGTCGGTCGTCGAGATCGATCCAGCGACGCTCCTGGCGAATGACGAGGATCCCGATCCGGTCGCTCCCACGCTCCAGGCGCTGCAAGCCGCGCCTCCTGTCGGCATGTCCGTGCTGAGCATCATCTCGGGGACGAACACGAACGCCTGGTTGGGGACCGACGGCACGATTCGTCTTCGTCTCGACGGCTCCACCGGCACGTTCGCATACGTGGCCGGTGACCCGGCCGGCGGGCTCGGGCTCGGGTCGGTGACGGTCGAGGCGTTCGTTGCCCCGACCCCCACGACCACCCCGGTGCCGCCGAGTTCTGCTATGCCGACAACTACCGGTTCGACCACGACGACAACGGCAACGACAACGACGCCTGCCGTGGATCAGGTGTCGCCCGTACCGGAGCCCACGCCTCAGACGCCAGTCGGGCGTGGCGAGCTGCCGGCCACCGGTGCCGACTCCTCCGGGTGGCTCCAGGTCGCCTTCTGGCTGACGGTCCTCGGCGGAAGTGTCGTGATGGTCACACGCCGACGGCGACGGACCTTCCGCTGACCTTGACGCCCGAGCCTTCCTTCGACCTCGCCTCCGGCCGTGCTGCTTGGCCGGACGAAGGAGCAAAAGGTGGTCATCGGCCCCTGGGAACGTTCTCAGTACGCGGCCAGCGACGAATTCTGGTCCGAACACGGCGAACTCGTCATCCGATCCGGCGACTACAGCCTTTACCAATTGTCAGACATCCCCCAAGGATTGGCACGATGGTGCGCAGGCCACCAGAAAGGGCCCCGACCGCCGAAGGCCGGAAGCGAGTCCGTTGCGCCCAGTCCATATGGGTCGGAAAGCCTTGACATGGACGGGTTCGCGGGCTTACCGTTTCGCCAACGGAATTCCCGGCAGGCTTCTGCCTGTACCGGTTGACGACCGCGTGCCCCGCGGATAGGATCGACGGTTGCCGTGCGATCTGTGTCCTGCTTCTGCCATGTCTCAGTGACCCTGCGCGCCCCCTGCCGAAGAGAAGATTGAGGAGTAACA
>JANOYI010000209.1:0-7746 GCA_031428795.1 Ilumatobacteraceae bacterium
GGCCCCCAACGCCGACGGGTTCGGCCTGCACTTTCGACCCGGCCCGGTGTTCGCCAACGTGGTGCTGTTCGACGAACTCAACCGCGCCAACCCGCGTACACAATCGGCGCTGCTGGAAGTGATGGAGGAGGGCCACGTCACCGTTGACGGCACCACTCACCCGGTTCCGTTGCCGTTCGTGGTGATCGCCACCCAGAACCCGGTCGAGATGGCGGGCACGTACCCATTGACCGAGGGTGTGACCGACCGCTTCATGGCTGCCATCAGCCTCGGCAGGGCAACCGCCGAGGAAGAAGTCGAGGTGCTCACCGGCCGCCGCGGTCGTTCACGCCTCAGCAGTGTGCTGCGGGTAGCAACGATGGACGAACTGGCAACGTGCCGCGCGCAGGTGCAGAACGTTCACCTCGCCGATGCAGTTGCCAGCTACGCAGTCGGGATTTTGCACGCGACCCGCGCACACCCGTCGGTTCGACTGGGTGCATCGACACGCGGAGGCGTGGCGATGATTGCGCTCGCGAAAGCGTTCGCCCTGATGGAGGGCCGCGACTACGTCGCTCCCCACGATGTCGGTCGGGCTGCGCAGTGCGCGCTCGCCCACCGGCTTGTCCTCGTCGGGCAGGATCGTTCGTCGGCAGCACAGGTCGTTGCAGAATGCGTCGCAGCGGTGCAGGCGCCACGCCGTTGAGCAGACCGGCCGGCCTCTCGCGCGGCGCCGCCTCGCTGGGCATCGCGTGGATGATCGCGGCGATGATTGCGGCACTGACGGGTGCCGCCGCGGTGGTCATGATCCTTGCCGTCGGTCTCGTGGCCTTCGTCGCGAGCGCGCTCGACGGTTGGTGGGCTGTCCGCAGGTCCGCTGAGCCGACGGTGCTCGCCCCCGCTCTGGCGGACTCGGGCAGCGAGATGGAATGGCAGGTGCACTCCAGCAGTGCACGTCAGATCTACGTCGAGCTGCGGGTCGACGCCACCCTGGTTGGCAGCGGTTGGGCACGGCCCGGCGTCAACAGCATCGTTGGGACCGCTCCCGAGCGCGGGGTGTACGACCAGGTCGAGGTGCGGCGGTCGAGCGCCGGCACGCTGGGCAACCTGTGGTGGCGGCGCACCAGTGTTACCCCAATCGCTCCGCTCTTCGTCTCGCCTCCCGCGGCGCTCGTGGGCGCCACACATGAGCAACTGAGTGGCGACGAACGCTTCGATCAAATGGCCAGCGCAACCCAAGGGCGCGATGAGATCGACGGCGTACGAACGTGGCGGCAAGGTGACGAGCTGACAGCAATCCACTGGCTGGCCACCCTGCGTAGTGGCGAGTTCGTCGTGCGCCAACGGCTGAACGACGTGGCCGAACAGTGGACGGTGAACGCGCAGACGGGCACCACCGATGCCAGCGAGGAGGCAGCGCGCGTCCGCGAGACGCTGGAGCGGGGCCTTGCTCTCGGTGCTGTGGTGGCGGTGAAGGTGGACGGTGGCGAGCCGACGGTCATCGCCGATCGCGAGGCCGCTCAGCGGTGGAGCGCCGCCTTCGAACCCGAGGGCGCTCGACCCGCAACACCCACCGTCAAGTGGTGGCGCCGGCCGGTCGCTGCGCACTCCCCGGAACCGGTCAACATCCTCACTCCGCGGGCCCGATGGGCGGTCGCCCTCGCGGCTGCCGTCCCGCCATTGATGCTGCTCCAGCCCTTGGGCTACGGCCCGGTCGAGTTCGGTGTCGTGCTCGCTGCGATTGCGCTCAGCGCGCTGCTCACCATGCGCGGCCCGACTCACCGTAAGAGTCTTCGACAGCTGACCATGGTGTTGGTCGGCTTCGCGGTGAGCGCGACACTCATCGACCTCAGCGTGATTGACAGCATCATCACGTCGCTGCGCTTTCTCCTGCCGCAGATCCTGGTGACGTTGGTGGTCGTACAGGGTTTCGAGTGCGTCGACCGGCGCTCGGCGCGGGTCACCCTTGCGTGCGCGGCGATGCTGATGGCGTACGCAGCTGGCATCCGAGTCGATGGTGAGCTTGCGGTGTGGCTGGGCGCCGCTCTGCTCGGCTTGGCATTCGGATCGAATGCCATCACTCGGACCGATCGCTGGCACACACCGAGGACTGTGCGCAGGACGGCCACTCGCACCGTCATCGTTCTCGCAGCTGCGTTCGCAGTGTTGGCGGTGTTGGTCGCCGTACCGATTCCGCAAGGCCCGGCGCAGCTGACGCTGCCGAGCTGGCTGGAGGACTACCGGCCCACCCCCGGCGACGGTGATCTTGTGACGGCTGACGGCTCCCCTCTGCTCGGCGGTGCGATCGTCACGGACCGCGCCGGAGGCGGGGCGGGCGGCTACCCGGGCTTCAGCCCGACCATGGACACCTCACTGCGCGGCGACCTCGGCGAAGAGGTCGTGCTGCGCGTCCGTGCACCCTTCCCCGACTTCTGGCGTGGGCAGACCTTCACTCACTTCGACGGTCGGTCGTGGACCGTGAACGAAGAGCCGGGGCAGCGATCCGACGGCCCCGACCACACCATCGACCCAACAATCGGCGATGTGCCGCGAACCGACAGCGAACAGTTCATCCAAACGTTCTACGCAGAGGTGAACCTGCCCAACATCGTGTTCGCCGCCAGCCGCGCTGAACGAGTGCTGTTGGAAGCGCCAATCTGGGCACGGCCCGACGGTGCTTTGCGGGCGGAGGTCGTGATACCCGCCGGGAGTGCGTACACGGTGGTGTCGCAGCGGTCGAACGCAACGGCCGAGGGTCTGCGGGCTGAGGGCAGCATCGCCAACACTGACGCTCGCGGCCTGTTCACTCAGGTGCCGGTTTCCACCAGCGACCGAACTCGCGCGCTCGCGCAGCAGCTGGAAGCGCCGACCACGTACGACACCGTTCTCGCGATCCAGGCGTGGCTGGCGGCGAACGTCGAGTACGACCTCGATGCACAGGTGCCGCCCGAAGGGGCGGACGCTGTTGACCACTTCCTCTTCGAATCACAGCGGGGCTTCTGCGAGCAGATCGCGACTGCAACCGCGATCATGCTGCGCACGCTTGGCGTTCCAGCACGCATTGCAACCGGGTACGTGCCAAGTGAGCGCGACGTCGTTGCCGGTGTCTGGATCAGTCGTGCCAGCGACGCACACGCATGGGTGGAAGTGCGCTTCCCCAACTTCGGCTGGGTGGCTTTCGACCCCACCGCCTCGGTGCCGTTGTCGGGTGAGGCTCAATGGCCGAGCATCGGCGGCGAGGTGGCAAAGGCAATCGCGCAAGCCATCAGCAACCACATCGCCCTCATCGTGGTGGCCTCCCTGGCGATAGCCCTGGTGCTGCTGATCGGTCGCGAACTGGTGCGTTGGTGGCAGCGTCGACGGCGCGGCAAATGGGGCGTGTTGCAGGATCGGTTCGTCGCGACGGCTGTGCGGCGCGGGGCAGAACCGAACGCACCAAACGCTGAGATGGCAGCCGTGTTCAACGCGGTCGCAGCCGATGATCTGGCCGCCACACTTGATGCATCGGCGTTTTCCGCCGGCTGGCGAGATGACGGCGAGCTGTACCGCCAGTCGCTGGACACACTGCGCGAGCTAGAACACTCGCGCTAGCAGGGCCGGTCGGACCGGTCAGAGGCGCTCGATGATGGTGGCCGTTGCCATGCCGCCACCGGTGCACATGGTGACCAGACCGGTCTGCAGGTCGCGCCGCTCGAGCTCGTCGATCAGCGTGCCGACCAGCATTGCGCCGGTTGCCCCGATGGGGTGGCCAAGCGCCATGGCGCCGCCGTTCACGTTGACCTTGCCCCAATCGGCTCCGGTATGACGCAGCCACTTCAGCAGCACCGCAGCAAAGGCCTCGTTGACCTCGAACAGGTCGATGTCGCTCAGCGTCATCCCGGCCTTCTTCAGCACCAGGTCGGTGGCCGGCCCGGGAGCGGTGAGCATGATGACCGGCTCGTCGCCAGCGGTCGCGGCCATCGTGACCTTGGCGCGCGGCGTGTAGCCCTGCGCGCGGCCGTACTCGGGCGAGGTCAGCAGCACGGCGGCCGCACCGTCGACCACACCCGACGAGTTGCCGCCGTGGTGCACGTGGCGAATCTCGTCGATGTGCGGGTACGCCTTGCGAGCGGTCTCGTCGATGGTGAGCTCGCGCCCGCCCATCGTGTGGCCACCCATGCCGACGAAAGCGGGAGCCAGCTTGGCAAGATCGGCCATTGTGGTCCCCGCGCGGGGGTGCTCATCGTGGTCGAGCGCCAGCGTGCCGTCGTCGTGGAAGATCGGCACGAGCGAACGCTGGAAACGACCTTCGGCGATGGCTTCGGCAGCACGGTTCTGACTGTCGACTGCCAGCTGGTCGAGCTCCTCGCGAGAGAAGCCTTCGACGCTGGCGATCAGGTCGGCGCTGATGCCCTGCGGCACCATGTCGTACTGGTCGCGAAGGTGGGTGTTGTTGGCGGTAAAGCCATCGACGTGCATGGGCGCGGGGCGCGACATGCTCTCCACACCACCGGCCACGACCATGTCTTGGAAGCCGGCCAAAATTCCCATCGAGGCGAAGTTGACCGCCTGCTGGCCGCTGCCGCAGAAGCGGTTGAGTGTGACCCCAGGAGCCTGAACGCTCCACCCGGCATCGAGCGTGGCCATGCGGGCGATGTCCATGGAGTGGTCGCCGCTGCCGGCGCCGCACCCCATGATCACATCGTCGACGGCAGCGGTATCGAACCCGTTGCGTTGCTGCAACGCGTTGAGGACTTGGGCGAGAATCCGTTGCGGGTGCACGTTGTGTAGCGCGCCGGTCTCCTTGCCCTTGCCGCGAGGCGAACGGACAGCGTCGATGATCCAGGCTTCACTCATTCAGCGAACCGTATCTGCGCAAGGTCAGCCACCCCGAGTCGTGGCCATCGGGTCCGCGCCGAAGGCCGAGGAAGGCATCAGAATCTGACGAGAGGCGGATGGCGGTAGGCTCCCCCCCGTCTCGTGCCGGTCTCTCTGACGTCCGCCAGGGGTCGTAACCCTCTTGCCGCGAAGGAAGCCATGCCCACCAAGAAGAAGCCCGCAGACGACACGCTCACCGAAGTTCAGCCGGTTGCTGCCAAGGCAGCTGCGGTGAAGGCGCCGGCCAAGCCGCGCAAGGCCGCCACCAAGCGTGGCGTGAAGCCCAACTCGGTCCTGGCCGAAGATCACACCCCCAGCGAAGCAATCGCACACGCCATTCGTATGGAGTTCGGCGATCTGAGCCCGTCGGTCAATCGCATCATGAATGCGGGCCTGCACGAGGCTGGCACGCTGCACGCCATCAACCTCTTCCGGGCGTCGCTGGGCGTTCCGGGCGACGAAAATCGTAATCCGATGGTCGCAATCGAAGCCGGCCGTCTCATTCCTGATACGACTAGCTGAGTACACAACCCACGGCACGAACCCAAGGGAGAGCACATGCCCGAAAAGTCACCTCAAAAGCCCGCCGCCAAGAAGGCCGGCAAGTCGCTCAAGGAAAAGCGCGACGTGAAGAAGGCAAAGCAGGCCGACCGCAAGAACGGCTGATCCGCGGCCCGGCGTTTCCGCTACATCGACACCACGGAGACGCCTGGTTGCGTGAACGTACCCATGGCGGGAAGTGCCGTTGGAATGTCGGCGAGCGCTAACCGCTGCGTGATCATCGCGGCCGGGTCGAGCTGACCCGTCGCCATCATTGCAAACACCTGGTCGAAGCGCGAGGCAGACAGTCCGTGCACACCCAGCACCTCCAGCTCGTCGCGGATCACGCGTGAGATTGGGAGCTCGGTAGTCGTCGTTGGGAACAGCCCGATCTGGATGTGCCGTCCGAGTGCCCGCAGCGACAGGATCGAGTTGCTGGCCGTGGCCGCATGACCAAGACAGTCGACGGAGACGTGGGCACCGCCAACCATGTCGTGCACCGCGGCGCCCACATCGTCGGTGCTCGAGGCGTCGAGCGTGAGGTCGGCACCGAGTGCCACCGCGAGCGCCAGTGCGGCGGGCGAGATATCGACCGCAACCACCTGCGCACCGATCGCTCGACCGAACGCGATGGCAGCCAGGCCGACGCCGCCGCACCCATGTACGCACAGCACCTCGCCGGCGACCAGTCGCCCGCGCTCGATGACACCGCGGTAGGCGGTGCTGACGCGGCAACCCACCAGCGCGGCTGCCTCGTTGGTCACCTCTGCGGGAACCACGACCGCATTGGTATCGGCGAACGGCACCGTCGTGAATGTCGCGAAAGCGCCCCAGCGGGTGAAGCCGGGCTGCTCCTGTCGACGGCAGACCTGCTGCTGCCCGAGCAGGCATGGTTCGCAACTCCCGCAGCCACACACAAACGGCGCGACCACGCGGTCGCCCTCTCGTATGCGAACCACACCCGCGCCAACTGCCACAACGCGGCCAACGAACTCGTGACCGCCGACATGTGGGCAGACAATGTCGGGGTCAGTGCCGTGCCAGCCGTGATAGTCGCTTCGGCACAGGCCGACCGCCAACACTTCCACCACCACTTCACCGGCTGCCACCGTTGGGTCAGGCGCATCGACAATCTCGATGGGCCCGCGGAACTGTTCGTAGACGGCGGCTCGCATTCCGACACTGTACGAACCCCACTGGGCCACGCCAGCTACCGTCGCAGCTGTGACCGACACACCCCGCCCGCCAGTATCGAACGCCCAGGCCGGCCCGTGTCTCAGCTGCGGGTCCCCGCAGGCACGTAGCTGGCAGACATCCGAGGGCCCTGCACGCCTGTGCCCGCCCTGCGCGACGTTGAACGGGTTCGGCTGCCCGTAACGCAGTCTGGGCTACAGACTGCGACGCATCAGCGAGTGCACTCGCTCCCAGTGCTGCTCGGAGGCAAAGCGGTTGTACCGATCGGTACCCCGCGGGGCGTAGCCGTGAACCGCATCGGTGTAGAGGTCGTAGGTGTACCGCACCCCAGCTGCCTCCATGGATGCCCGCAGCTGGTCCAGCTCAGCGACCGGTGCGGTTGGGTCGTCGTGAGCCCATCCGAGGTACACCTCGGCCTTGATTTCGTCGACTCCGAGATGCGGCGAATCAGGTGCGTCGCGCACCATCCACGCGCCGTGGATGGACGCAGCCGCTGCCACCCGATCGGGCATCGCCTTTGCCAACGCCAGCGTCAGTCCACCGCTCATGCAGAAGCCGACTGCGCCCACCTTGCCGCCTCGCGCAGCAGGGTCACCGTCGGCAACAGCCAGCAGCGCTTCGGCGTCGCTGATGATGTTCGTGGGCGTGACACTGCCCATCAGGTCGCGGCGTGCGTGCATGTCCTCATCGCTCATCCCGAATTCGCGGAACGGACCGCCACGGTAGAAGAGGTACGGCAGCATCACGTAGTACCCAGCGGTGGCCAGGCGAGAGGCCATGTCTTTCAACTGCGGCCGAATGCTCGGCGCGTCCATCAGGTACAGCACCACCGGGTGCGGGCCGTCACTCTCGGGGTGGAAGATGAACGTCTTCATCTCGCCCTCGGCCGTCACCACATCAAGCTCACGTTCGATCATGCGGGCAGTCTCGCGCTCTCGAACGACGCGTGGATAGCCCGCCGTAACATGGCACCATGACCATTGAAGGCACCTATGTTCCAAGCACGTCCAAGTGGGTTCGCGACCAGATCGAGGCGTACGAGCGCAGCGGCGGAACCGAGGCCAACACGCTGCGCGATACGGGCATCCCGGTCATCATCGTCACGATGAAGGGCAAGAACAGCGGCAACGTTCGCAAGATTGCATTGATGCGCGTCGAGCACGAGGGTGAGTACGC
>JANOYI010000210.1:0-6192 GCA_031428795.1 Ilumatobacteraceae bacterium
GCGCGACACGTGCGATTGTGAAGACAAATTCTTGGGCGCGACCGCTGGCGCAGCTACGCGGCGGAGCTAGACGTTGGCGAGTTGGACGGCGATTTCTTCGTGCAGGCGCACGATGAAATCGTCGAGGCCGACTCCGCGCTCCACCTCGCCGCCGCGCGGGTTGACACCCAGCGAGTTGTTGGCGACGTCGTCATCGCCGACGACGAGAACGTACGGCAACTTCTCCATCTTCGCCGTGCGGATGCGCTTGCCGAGCTGATCGCTGGCGTCGGTGACGTCGACCCGAAAGCCTTCGCTTTGCAGCCGCTTGGCAACGTAATCGGCGTACTCCTGATGAGCGGCGGCCACGGGCAGCACACGAGCCTGCGACGGTGCCATCCACGTGGGAAAGGCACCCGCGTAATGCTCGACGAGGACTCCGAAGAAACGCTCGACCGACCCGAACAAGGCACGGTGCAACATGATCGGGCGATGGCGGGCGCTGTCGGCGCCGACGAACTCCAGCTCGAACCGCTCTGGCAGGTTGAAGTCGTACTGAATGGTCGACAGCTGCCACGTCCGACCGATGGCGTCCTTCACGTCGATGTCGATCTTAGGACCGTAGAAGGCGGCGTCGCCCTCCTTGATCTTGTACTCGAGGCCGTAGTCGTCGAGCGCTGCGCGCAGCGCGTCAGTGGCGTGATCCCAGGCATCGTCGTCGCCCGCGTACTTCAACGGGTCCTTCGTGCTGAGGTTGGCCGTGAAGTCGGTGAAACCGAAAGCCTTGAGCACGCTGATGACGAAGTCGAGCAACGACTTGATCTCCTCCGCCGCCTGTTCGGGCATGCAGAAGATATGGCTGTCGTCCTGTGTGAAGCCACGAATACGCATCAGCCCGTGCAGTGTGCCCGCACGCTCATAGCGGTAGACGGTGCCCAGCTCGAAGAGGCGCAGCGGCAGTTCGCGATAGCTGCGCTGACGACTGCGGAAGATGAGGCAGTGCATCGGGCAGTTCATCGGCTTCATGTAGTACGTGCCGTTGTCCATCTCCATCGGCGGGTACATGCCGTCCTTGTACCAAGCGAGGTGCCCAGACGTCTCGAACAGATTGGCGTTGGCCAGGTGCGGTGTGAACACGAACTGATAACCACCGTTGGTGTGGCGTTCGCGGCTGTAGTCCTCCATCAGCTTGCGCACGATGGCGCCCTTCGGATGCCAGACAGCGAGGCCGCCACCCAACTCCTTCGGGAAGCTGAGCAGATCGAGCTCGGTTGCCAGCTTGCGATGGTCGCGCTTCTCCGCCTCCTCGAGGCGATGCAAATGCTCGTCGAGTGCCGTCTTGGATTCCCACGCCGTGCCGTAGATGCGTTGGAGCATCGGGCCCTTTTCGTTGCCGCGCCAGTAGGCGCCAGCGACCTTCATCAGCTTGAAGTGGCCGAGCTTGGCCGTGCCGGGCACGTGCGGCCCGCGGCACAGATCGAGGAAGTCGGGCGTGTTGCGATACACGCTGATGGTCTCGCCGCTGCCGATCTCGCCCGCGTCGTCACTATCGGCCGATCCGGAACTGACGCGCTGGATGATCTCGCACTTGTAGGGCTGGTCGGCGAACACCTTCAGCGCTTCGGCGGCAGGCAACTCGTCGCGCACGAACGGCTGATTGGCCTTCATGATCTCGCGCATGCGAGCGTCGATCGACACAAGGTCGGCTTCGTTGAATGTGCGGCCGTCGGGTAGCTCGAAGTCGTAGTAGAAGCCGTCGTTGATAGCTGGGCCGATGGAGTATTTGGCGCCCAGGAACAGCTGTGTGACGGCCTGAGCCAGTACATGCGCCGTGCTGTGGCGAAGCACGTGGCGGCCTTCCTCGGTGTCGGCGGTGATGATTGCAACCGTCGCGCCTGCGGGAAGCTCGCGACCGAGATCCCAATCCTCACCATTCACAACGGCCGCAACCGCTGCCTTGGCCAGGCGAGAGCCGATCGAATCTGCCAGGGTGGTCGCGGTCGCACCTGCGAGCAGGGAGCGTTGCGAACCATCTGGAAGGGAAATCATGATCTCAGCCATAGTTCGCTCAGTCTACGGGCGGGCATCAATCCGGCCCGGAGCAATTAGACGCTCGAGGCAACTCCGACGCCGTGAGATTGCGGGTTAGTCGCCGGCGGCGGCGCTGACTGCACCGACCGCAACGCGGCTTGAGTCGGCGTCGCTGACGTTGGCCACCTTGGCGGCAACGGTCGGCTCTGTTTCGGCCGTCTTGCCGGCATACACGTTGCGGTACTTCTGGCCGGTGAGCTCGCGGATCTCGTACATCAGCTCGTCAGTGATTTGACGCAACACCATGTGATCGTCGCCGCGGTTCTTGAAGCGGGCGGGGTTGATCGGTCGACCTACCTTGATGGTGCAGTCCATGCGGATCTTGGGCATCTTCGCGTTGGGCGGCTGAATCTCGCGCGTACCAACGACACCGACCGGGAAGATGGGGCAGCCAACCTTGAGCGCCAACCGGGCGGCGCCGGTGCGACCCTTGTAGAGGAACCCGTCGCGACTGCGCGTGCCCTCGGGAAAGATGCCGAAGAACTCGCCGCGGCGCAACACTCGCTCGGCCGTATCCAACGCGGCCTGACTCTTATCGCCGCCGCCGCGATCGATCGGGATCATGCCCATCGCGGGGAAGACATACTTCGTCTTCCACGAGTCCATGTACTCGGCCTTACCAACGAAGCTGATGTTGCGTGGCACGTGCAGCATGAGGAACGCAGAGTCCAGGAAGCTGATGTGGTTGGGGCACAGGATGGCCGGCCCTTCAGTGGGTAACTGGTCGAAGCCCTCGAGATGGAACCGCCACAATTTCTCGGCAACCGGTCGAGCGACGCGACGGAACCGGGACTGCAGCTTTCCGGCTCCTTGGGCACTCATGCGCTGCAGCGCTCCGACGACATGTCGCGGAGCATAGTCGCCAGAGCTGTCTAGAGCCGAACGCCCAAGAGCGCTGCAGCGTCGTGTACACCCAGCCCAGCAGCCGCTGCTGCATCCATCGCAGCCAGGGCAGATGGTGTGTCGAGATCGTCGTCGAGCGCTGCGCGCACTTCCTCGACCACACCACTTTCGCCGCTCGTTGCGGTCCACGCATCAAGGCGGGCAGCGTTGCGAGGCATCAACGTGTCGTCCCACTCCCACTCGTGACGGTAGTGATGCTCGATGATTGCGAGGCGAATGGCACGTGGGTCCCACTCGGTGCGCAGCTTGTCGACAAACACCAGATTGCCGAGGCTCTTGGACATCTTGTGACCATCCATGAACACCATCGCCACGTGCATCCAATGCTTGACGAACTGCTCGCCGGTGGCCGCTTCGCTCTGCGCCCGCTCGCACTCGTGGTGCGGGAAGATGAGATCGCTGCCGCCGCCGTGGAGATCGATAGTGGTGCCGAGTTCGCGCAATGCAAGCGCGCTGCACTCGATATGCCAACCGGGCCGACCCGGACCCCACATGGTGTCCCAGCTGGGCTCGTCGGGCAGCGACGGATGCCACAACACGAAGTCGAGCGGATGACGCTTGTGCGGGTCGCCGATGTTGCCGCCACGTTCGCGGGCGTAGTCCAACATCTGCTCTTCGGTGTAGTGACTGAGCGTGCCAAAGGAAGGGAACTTCGACACGTCGAAGTACACACTGCCGCCCGCCTCGTACGCGAAACCGCGGTCGAGAACCATGCCGATGAAGCCCCGAATGTCGGGGATTGCGCTGGAGGCACGCGGTGAGCTGGACACGGGCAGCGCATTCAGCGCAACCATGTCACGCTCGAAACGAGCCTCCTCACCAGCCGCAAGATCGAGATAGTGAACGCCTAGCTCGCGGGCCTTCGCGAACAACGGGTCGTCGACGTCGGTGACGTTGCGCACGCACTTGACCGTATGGCCTTTGTCGATGAGGCGGCGCTGCAACACGTCATAGTTGATGAACGTCGCCGCATGGCCCAGGTGGGTAGCGTCGTACGGGGTGATCCCGCAGGTGTACATCAGCACCTGCTCACCAGGCTCAAAGGGCACCACTGCCTGGCGGGCGGTGTCGTACAAACGCATCGTCACTCCGGTGACGCTACTTCCGCGGCAGCCGTTTCAGCCGCCTTGGCAGCCAGTGCGGCAGCCTTTGCCGCGGCCTTTTCGACCCGTGGGTCGCCCTTGATACCGGTGAGCTTGGGGGCCACGCGTGTCTTGTAGCGCACGTTGAGCTGCAGCAACACGGCGGTGAAGGCCTCGATGGCCGTGGCGTTGGAAAGCTCACCTGCGTCCAGCGGGCGACAGCCCGGAATGGCAGAGACGATGTCGCTCATGGTGAGCACCGCTGCTGAGTCGTCGCCGCAGATCAGCACGTCGCTATCGATCGGCTGGCCAATGTGTCCGAGCTCGGTGGCAGGCAGGTGGTGGAACGCAGCAACAACGCGACAGCGCGGAACGGCGGCCTGCACATGCGCAGCGACGCTGCCGCGGGGCGGCACTAGGGGCTGGAACTCGTGACCCACGCGGACCAGTGCGTTGGCCATGCTGACGACGATCTTGCCAGCGAGTGCCTCCTCGTTCTCCTGCGCCGTAGTAGCCGCCGAGTCCCACGGTGTGGCGATGACCACGATGTCGCACGCGGCAGCTGCCGCGTTGTCGCCGTAGGAGAGGCGCGGTGCGAGATCGGGCCACTTCTCGACCAGGCTGTCACGGGCCTCCATCGCGCGATACTTCGAACGCGAACCGATGACGGCGTCGTAACCAACCGACGCGAGACGCGCTGCGAGCGCGCTACCGGCGGGGCCGGTACCTCCAAGAATGCCAATACGCATCCGGTCAGCCTTGCACACCACTCGCTCGCGGTTACAGTCGCCGACATGGGCCTACTCACCGGCAAGAACATCGTGATCACGGGCGTCCTCACCGATGCCTCACTGGCGTATGGCGTGGCGGTGTTGGCACAGCAGGAGGGCGCCAACATCGTCCTCACCGGAGCCGGGCGTGCACTCAGTCTCACCCAGCGCACGGGGCGCAAGCTCCCCGAGCCGGTCGATGTATTTGAGCTCGATGTCACCAACCCCGAGCACCTCGTGTCGGTGCGCGATGCGCTCGCCGAGAAATGGGGTCGCGTCGATGGTGTGCTGCACAGCATTGGGTTCGCGCCGGAGGCGTGCCTCGGCGAGGACTTCCTGGCACCGCAGTGGGCCGACGTCGCAGTTGCGTTGCACGTCAGCGCCTACTCGCTGAAGGCGTTAGCCGAGGCGTTCGTTCCTTTGATGTCGTCGGGCGGCGCATTCGTCGGGCTCGACTTCGACAACACTGTGGCCTGGCCGGCGTACAACTGGATGGGTGTCGCCAAGTCGGCACTGGAAAGCGTCAGCCGCTACCTGGCCCGCGAGCTCGGCCCGCAGGGCATCCGCAGCAATCTCGTTGCGGCCGGTCCTGTGAAGACGATGGCGGCCAAGAGCATCCCTGGCTTCAAGAAGTTCGAAGACATCTGGGACGACCGCGCGCCCCTGGGCTGGGACGTCACCGATTCGTCAGCGGTCGCCAAGGCGTGTGTGGCGCTGCTCAGCGATTGGTTCCCCGCCACCACCGGCGAAGTCGTGCACGTCGACGGCGGCTACCACGCCGTCGGTGCGTAGAACTGAACGGAGAGATTTATGGGAGTGAACTTTAAAAAGTTGGTCGCGGTAAACGAGTTGATTGAGCGCGGCGACTTTTCTGGCGCTCGGAACTTCTACACCGACGATGTGAAGGGATGGTCGCCGACGTACGAGTTCGAAGGAATCGACGCGTGGATCGCTGCACTCACAAGTCAAAACGGTCCGTTCTCGGACATCGCCACCACGATGACGCTGGTCGCCGAGACGGGCGACGTGGTGGTCGGCGAATGGTCGTGGGCTGGCACTCATACCGGGACCATCAATGCCTCTGGGTTCGAGCTTTCGGCCACCGGCAAGCGCATCTCCATGAAGGGAATGTCGGCCTTCGAATTCACCGATGGAAAGATCTCCGCCTTCCGACAGTACTGGGACAACGCCGCCGTCGGCGCCCAGTTCATGTAGATCGTCGACGTCAGCTACGGCGAGGGCAGTGCGGGAATTCACAGCGGTACCGTGCAGGTGTGACGAATCGCCTTGCTCAGGAAACCTCTCCGTACCTGCGGCAGCACCGTGACAACCCGGTGGATTGGTATGCGTGGGGGCCTGAGGCGTTT